>UQDJ01000004.1 GCA_900539675.1 uncultured Coriobacteriaceae bacterium
TGAATTTAAGCATGCGGGTAGTCGAGTGGCGCTTATTGCTCCGCGCTTCTATGACGAAGACGGCCTGATCCCTGATGTGGGCGGCTTAAATGCAACCCTCGACTGCATGGAAGATCTGATTGGCGTAGGTGCGGTTCGCGCTGCGGCAACGCCGGGCTATGGTTGCTTGGCAGAAGTGCTGTTCAAGATGTGTTTAGGCAATCACATAGGCCTTGCGCTCAATGATGATTCAGATGATGTATTGGATATGGATGACCTGTTCAGGCTGGCGTATGGTAGCTTTGTGGTTGAGCTTACCGATGATGCTGTTTTGTCTGAGGTGGACGAAGAGCTAGTTAGCGTAACGGTTATCGGCAAGACCATCGAAGATTATCGTTTTGCTGCATATAGCGAAGATATTGATATGGCTAAGCTGCAGGAATCTTGGGAAGAAGGTATTGAGTCGGTATTCCCGTATCGTCACAAGGGTGAAGAGGTTCAGCAGGTTTCCTGGAGTGAGCGCCCTCCTCTGGTATGCACTGAAATGTTCGCCAAGCCGCGCGTTATTATTCCGGTATTCCCGGGCACGAACTGCGAATACGATACTGCTTACGCCTTTAAGCGCGCTGGCGCTGTGCCTGAGGTGTTGGTTATCAATAATTTGACACCTGAGCATGTTGTTGAGAGCACCAAGGCCCTGGTTGATGCTATCAACCGCAGTCAGATCGTTATGCTGCCGGGTGGTTTTTCTGGCGGTGACGAGCCCGATGGCTCTGCGAAGTTCATCACGGCATTTTTCCGCGCTCCTGAAGTAACGGAAGCGGTGCGCAATTTACTTCAGCGCCGCGATGGTTTGATGCTGGGCATCTGCAATGGTTTCCAGGCTTTGATCAAACTGGGCTTGGTTCCGTATGGCGATATTCTTCCAGCTTCTGAAGAGGCACCAACACTCACCTTTAATACCATTGGTCGTCACCAGAGTGGTTTAGTGCGTACGCGCGTTGCATCCAGCTTGTCTCCGTGGCTATCCTGCATGCAGGTGGGCGATATTCACACGGTGGCTATCAGCCATGGTGAAGGCCGCTTTGTCGCATCTCCTGAACTGGTAGCTCAGCTGGCGGCATCTGGCCAGATTGCGACGCAATACGTTGACGAAGCGGGGAAGCCTTCCATGGATTGGAGCGTAAATCCGAATGGTTCTGTCTGGGCCGTTGAAGGTATCACGAGTCCTGATGGTCGCATTTTGGGCAAGATGGGTCATACCGAGCGTAGCGGCAACGGTTTATATAAGAATGTTCCGGGTAATTTGTACCAGCCTCTGTTTGAAGGCGGCGTGAACTATTTCGCATAAGTGGCGTTTGGATAGTATTTGAGCACCTGAAACATATTTGTATTGCAGCGGCGGGGCATCTTCGGGTGCTTCGCCGTTTTTTCTTGAGATATGTATTACCTGCACGGCAAAAGTCCGAGTTCATCCAGAAAATGTCCAGGATTGCACTACCTGGAACGACTCCGGGATGTGATTTTCGCCTGGCGGGCCAAAATTGGTGCAAGATATGCAACAAAAACGTAGAATACGTTGCCTAATCAATCCTTATGAGCGTAAATTTGAGTCCTAGAGGATTACTCTAGCGGGGGTCAATTGTGCAAATCATACATTCCTCGCCATTTTCTGGCGCAAGGAGGATAAGTACGAAACCAGAGGGACATGCTAGGGGTATATAGATCTCTCAGTGCTCAATGCTTGCTACTTGATGTGCTGCTTTTGAAGGCAAATTACGAGAATGAACGTTTGGTTTTCGGATTAGAGTCCTGAGACTGAAGCCCTGGGGTTGGTTTCAAATTGGAACTTTGGGTAAGAAGTTTGGGGCTTGAAGTTTTGATCTTGAAGCCCTGGGATTGGTTTCAGATTGGAACTTTGGGTAAGAAGTTTGGGGCTATCTCAGAAGGTGCTGGCGTAGTAGTGCCTTGCGTTTGTGATAGTCATAGTCGGTGTCGGTTCTTATACGAACGCCCAGCGCGCGTCCAATTGCGCGTGCAATTCTGTCCATCTCCGTTGCTAGTTTTATTTGTAGGTTGGTCACGCTAAGTACTTGGATGCCAAGAAGTGCTAATGCATCACGTCGCGCTGAGTCTAGCGCGATTTTTCCTGAACCGGTATGAAAGGCATCACTGTCATATTCCAATGCTATTTGTGCCTGAGGCCAATAAAGGTCGCAAACAAAATAGCGGCTGGAGAACTGGTGTCGCTTATTCTGTGGGATGTCAACGCGATAGTTAAGAATTGGCTTTGGTAAGCCATAGCCGCCAAGTCGTTTCGGTAGAGTTAGCATAAGGGCAAGAGCACTTTCTCTTGGTGATGCTGAGTCGTTGATGATGTATTTAAGAGCGGTTCTTGCCAGAGGTAATCCTTTGATTCGATGGGGTTGTAGTTGCTTAATTGTGGCATCGATCTTGCTTGTGGAAGTAAACGCTCGATGAGTGGGCGCTCTGCTGTTTCTTGGCTGGCGTGTTGAAGTACTATTCCGGCTTATTGATGAAGGATCACATTGCATAGGCTGCGTCTTTGTCATCTTAGCTGTCTTTGCCGTCTTGGCGCTAGCAATGCTTGATGAAGGATTTCCCGAATGAGCGGATAGCGTACTCTGTGAAAAATAGGTGCCACAGTATTCGAATCCAAGGGTAATGAGATCAAGGATGGAGAGTTGATCTGCCATTTGAATGAAATTGTTTTCTGCAGATGTGATTAGGATCCACGGGTTTATTGAGAGTACTTTTGGAGCATGGGTAGAAACGTTGTAACGGACTTGCTTGTGAAAGCGACGTGAGTTTGAGTGAGCGACCATTGCTTCGATAGGTTGATCATTAAGAGAGGGAAATAGCTCAAAAAATAGTTGGACATCCATGCTGGTCGGAGGCGAACAGCGGTTGAGGGGAATGCGCTGCTGTGGCTGTGGACAGGGATGATGAGGGTTATAGTAGGGCAATAAAGAGGTAATCGATGGTGAACAATAGAGCCTCAGAGCTGTGGTATGACTAAGTACAAGGCTCATGGCGCCTCCCAATAGATGTAAAAGAATCTATATCCATTAGGGTAGCGACGATATTGGAAATCAATGAGATCACGAGTGAAAATAAAGCGGATATTTGCGCTGTTGGTTAAGGTGCTTGAGGCGTTAGTTTGCGATATGAGCTTGAGGTATGAGCTTGAAGTATGAGCTTGCGATATGAGCTTGAAGTGACACTGCGAGTACAGTCGGTACCTTAATCAAACTTGCCGGATAATTTCATTTTTTAAGTACGTTCCTATGCGCGATTAAAGCGCGCGATTAAAGCGAAGGGTGACTTCTCACTTTTGCAAATGGCTAGTTTTTCTGTAATACGAGATACTCGTTAAGGTTGTGGGTACGGCCATCTGCGCGGAAACGATCAATGACCGTGGCGCCTTGAGGTTGTACGAATGCAATTACTTGATCAATGTCAGCATCGTTAAAGCTGTGACAATAGCGATAGACTCCCGGCGCATTGTTCCAACCGATTAAAAAGTCATTCTGGTTGAAATCGTGAGGGTCAAAACCCAACTGGGCGCAACCTTGCCTATGGGTTTTTTGAGCTTTGGCGGCAAGGTTGGGGTTGTCCATGAAGCGCCAAAATGATACGCAGATGATCCCATTCGTTACGGTGGTGGCAATCATATTCGAAAGCAGCTGGTTGCGCCATGCTGGAAGAGGGATATGGTGCATAAAGCCGAAGGTGACTTCCAAGTCGAAAAGCGCGCTCGGTAGTGATTCGTCTTGAGGCGCCATTAATCGCAGTAATTCTGCATCGCAGGGGCTAGCGGCCAGTGAGTCGATAATGTCGCAGTGCTGGTATTCGATTGCCAGAGATGATCCGTATTGCTGGGCAAGAATCCCCATATTGTTTGCCACTAGACCATCGCAAGCATCAAGTGCGCGCACGGTAATACTAGACGCATGCGATTCCAGAAGATGTTTTGCAAGAAAGCTTTCAAAGCGTAAATTCCCGCATGCTACATCAAGCAGATGGAGGGGGGCAAGGCTGCTTTGAAGGCGTGAGCTCATATGATTGCAGCAGCGTTGCCACCCTTCCCAGGCGCTATGGCGAGTCTCTGAAAATGACTCAGCTTGTGTGCGATAAAAACTGTTGTTAAGCCGACATAAGGTACGAGCGAAATCGATATTCATAACAGGCCATTTCCGTGACGGTGTGATATGGGCTAAAGCCTTAGTCTCGCGTCAACTTACGATGAATCCGGTGTGGCTTTGCTGCCTCTTCGCCCAATCGTTCAATCTTGTTTTTCTGATAGGACTCAAAGTTACCTTCGAACCAGTACCAGTTGCCGGGGTTTTCGTCGGTGCCTTCCCAGGCAAGAATATGGGTTGCAATACGGTCCAAGAACATGCGGTCATGGCTCGTAATCACTGCACATCCTGGGAATTCCAGCAGTGCTTCTTCTAAGGCTTCCAGTGTTTCAACATCCAGATCGTTCGTGGGCTCGTCTAATAGCAGTAAGTTGCCGCCCTGCTTTAAGGTGAGTGCCAAATTCAGACGATTGCGCTCGCCTCCAGAAAGCACGCCCGCCGGCTTTTGCTGATCAGAACCCTTGAAGCCGAAGTTTGCCACATAGGCACGGCTGGGTATTTCGGTTTCGCCGACGCGAAGGTAATCAAGGCCGTCAGACACTACTTCCCACAGTGTTTTCTTGGAGTCCAAGCCTTCGCGATTTTGATCTACATAGGAAATCTTTACCGTTTCACCTAGGGTAAGCGTGCCAGAGGTGGGCTGTTCTTGACCGACGATCATCTTGAACAGGGTTGATTTGCCCACGCCGTTAGGGCCAATAACACCCACGATACCGTTGCGGGGCAGCGTAAAGGAAAGATCATCAATCAGTACGCGTTCCCCGAAAGCTTTATGCAGGTGATCCACTTCAAGAACTTTGCTACCCAGGCGAGGGCCTACTGGAATATGGATCGACGTGACATCGATATTCTTGGTATTGCGCGCTTCAGCTTCCATCTGTTCGTAGCGTTCAAGACGAGCCTTGTTCTTTGCCTGGCGCGCCTTGGGACTTGAACGGACCCATTCCAATTCTGACTTCATGCGTTTTGCCAGCTTGGCTTGCTGCTGGCCCTGGGCTTCCAAACGAGCTGCTTTGGTTTCCAGGTAGGTGGAATAGTTGCCCTTGTACGGATATAGGTGACCACGATCCACTTCACAGATCCATTCGGCCACATGATCCAAGAAATAGCGGTCGTGCGTTACGGCCAGGACAGCACCGGGGTAGCGCTGTAAGAACTGTTCCAGCCACAGTACGGATTCAGCATCCAAATGATTGGTCGGTTCGTCCAGCAGGAGCAGATCAGGTGCTTCTAAGAGAAGTTTGCACAATGCGACGCGACGGCGCTCACCGCCGGAAAGCACGCTTACTGGGGAGTCGGGATCAGGGCACTGCAGTGCGTCCATTGCCTGCGAAAGCTGCGAATCCAAATCCCAACCGTTGGCGGCATCAATTTCTACTTGCAGCTGGCCCATTTCTTCCATTAAGGCGTCGAAATCGGCATCCGGGTTGGCCATTTCAGCGCCGATGGCATTAAAGCGCTCTACTTTTGCCAGCACGTCAGCGAATGCCTGACGAATGTTTTCGATAACCGTGGCATCTTCGTCGAGTGGAGGCTCCTGCTGCAATATGCCTACCGAATAGCCGGGAGTAAGGCGAGCTTCGCCACCGGACACTTCCTCTAAGCCTGCCATGACTTTAAGCAGGGTGGATTTGCCCATGCCATTGGGGCCTACGACGCCGATTTTTGCGCCAGGATAAAACGACAGCGTAACATCGTCCAAAATAACCTTGTCGCCATGGGCTTTACGTGCCTGGTACATCTGATAAATGAATTCAGCCATTACGCGTTAAACCTTTCGATGAATGACCCTGAATACACCTAATCTTAACGAGTGACGTTAAGTGAAGTGATTTTACCAATTTATCGTCCGGACAAGAAAGGGTACCGGTTGACGGTACCCTTTGGTGTTTGTTGAATGATGAAGCTGTCGTTTTTTGGCACTGAGTGATTTCATCTCCATCCTGTCGGCAGGGTAGATGAGAATTCTCCATCACTATTATGCCGGCAGGATAAATTAGATTTTCGTTGTCCTTATGCCGGCAGAATGAATGCCAGCACGCCGGATTCCAGAAATACCAGCACGCACAGTGCGACCAGCAGGCCAAGACTCCACGGAATAACTTTCTTGAACAGTGTGGACTCGTGCTCGCCTGTGGTAACGGCGGCAATTGCCAGCGACTGGGGTGAAATCATCTTGCCAATAACACCACCCATGGTATTGGATGCCAAGAACAGGTTCGGCGTGACGTGTGCCAGTGCGGCGTTGGATTGAGCCGCTTCATACTGCAAGCTGGAAAACAATGCGTTGGCAGATGTGTCAGAACCGGTAACGGCGGTGCCAACCCAACCCAAAATTGGGGAGAGCAAGGCGAAGAAAGAACCGGTGCTTGCCAAGAACTGACCGATGGAAATGGTTTGACCCGAGAAGTTCATGATATAAGCCAAGCCCAAAACCAAAACGATGGTCAACGAGGAGAAGCGCATGTTGTAGAACGTTTCACCCAGTTGTTTAAATGACATGCCTAGCGTGATGCGATATTCACCTTTAGCATTAAAGATGCTGTACACGATCGTAGTAATAATAGCTGCGATAAGCAGCATGGTGCCCGGATTGGACAGCAGGTTCAGTGTGTAGATAGTTCCCGGATCGACACCAGCTGCGTTTAGTACATTGCCTGCCAGGCCAGGGAACGGAATCTTAATGTCGGTGCTGGCCAACAGGGTAGGAATACCCAGCTTGCACACGGCAAATACTGCAACAACGATGATGTAGGGAACCAGGGCCATCCAAGCGCGAACGGGAGCTAAGGTCTTGGTAGTAGTCTCGGACAGGGGTGCCATGCCGAAGCGCTCGCGTGCTTCGGACACATTGCGAGGCTTAACGAACTTCAGGAATACCACACTGATGCCCAGGGAAACCAGAGCGGCAACGACGTCAGTCAGTTCGTAGGCGAAGTGGTTGGAGCACCACCACTGAGTAGCAGCGAAGGATACGCCAACAATCAAGGCATGCAACCAACAGTCGCGCAGACCCTTTCGGCCGTCCAAAATAAGGATGACCAGCAGCGGAACGAACAGGGCAAATACGGGAGCCTGATAGCCAACGAGAGCAGCTACGTGCTGTGCGGTGTCAAGGGCAACGGCTGGATCGCCTCCAGCGACCATATTGCCTGCGGTGGTGATAGGTGTACCTGCAGCACCGTATGCAACGGGCGCAGTATTGGCAATTAAAACGGCAAGCGCAGCTTTGATGGGTTTGACGCCCAAGGCTAAAACCATCGTTGCGGTAATAGCAATAGGTGCACCGAACCCAGCAAGTGCCTCCAGCAATCCGCCAAAGCAGAATGCTACCAACAGCGCTTGGATACGGATATCGCCACCACCAACGATGTCGAAGAGGCTTTTAAGATCATCAGACCTGCCTGATATAACGGTGACCTCATAAAACCAAACCGCCATGATAATGATGAACACGATGGGGAAGGCACCGTAGCAGGCACCTTGGATGCCCGACAGAAAAGCCAGGTGAGCAGGCATATGGAAGGCAAAAATGGCCACAATTAATGCAACTAAAAAGGCGACTGCAGCCGAAACATGGGCCTTGGCTTTTACGCCTACCAGCATGATGAAGAATGCAGCCAGGGGGATGCATGCTACCAAAGCCGACAGGGCAAGGTTTCCTGCAACTGGATCAACAGCAGCTTGGAACATAAATCACTCTCTTTCAAAATTAGGGGCCTAACGTGCGGAGATGTTTCGCCTGAACGGAGTGCTGCATTGCATACATGCAGGCTTTAATGCCAGAGCGAATTGAAAGAAACCAGCGGGGTTTGCTCGATAAAGACACAAGCTGGTTGCAGCAATTCGCCTAATCAGAAGCGCCTAGGGTGAAATCAGACGTTCATCGTTGCGAGGTGAAAGATCGCCGCGAATCTTTGACGTGCCCATACTATAGAGAGCTGCAAAAATGCCCGAATTTAGTTCGATTAGTGGAGGAATATGGGCAATGAGGGGGATTTTAGCGCGTAACATTTCAATGAAATTGCCGTTTACTGGTCATATGACTCGCTTTACTTTTGGCTAAAAGTACCATTGAATACGACATGAAATATAACTGCAGCGAGAATTGAAGAGAGGTTGCGCAATGTATATAACGTGCCTGGATATGGAAGGCGTCTTGGTTCCAGAAATATGGATCGCCTTTGCCGAAGCTACTGGCATCCCTGAATTGAAGAAAACCACACGCGATGAGCCAGACTACGACAAGTTGATGAAGTTCCGTATTCAAGTTCTCAAGGAACATGGCCTGGGGCTTAAAGAGATCCAAGATACCATTGCGACTATTGACCCGATGCCGGGCGCTAAGGACTTCTTGGATGAATTGCGCCAAATGGGTCAAGTTATTATCTTGAGCGATACGTTTACTCAATTTGCAATGCCATTGATGAAGAAACTTAATTGGCCAACGCTATTCTGCAATGAATTGGTGGTATCTGATTCGGGCGAAGTGACGGGCTTTAAGATGCGTTGTGAACAGTCGAAATTGACCACGGTGCGCGCCTTGCAATCGTGTGGTTTTGAGACTATTGCGGCGGGGGATAGCTTTAACGATTTAGGTATGATCCGCGCCAGCAAAGCGGGCTTTCTGTTTAAGAGCACCGATGCCATCAAAGCGGATAATCCCGATCTACCTGCCTTCGATGAATACGACGATCTGCTAACGGCTATCAAGGAACAGTTGGCAAAATAGCGTACGTGTCATAAAAGCAATACCGAAACTCCCAGACGAGCGCTCGCTTTATGTGCTGAAATGCCTACGCGGGCGCTCGCTTTATGTGCCGAGCATGGTGCATCTGATCGTTTGTATCTGACCGCTCGCGTTTCATTTTCGTAAAATGCTATAAAAATAGTAGCAAATAGCTTGCACCTGAGCTATATTCTAATTGTTAACCGTGAGCAACATTTAACACCAATGATTGCAATGACGGCTCACGAAGAGAAGTTAACTACACGTTACGTTACTCACGTGCTGATAAAGGTACGAATTTGAAATGGGAGGATTCAAATGTCTCTGATTAACAAGGAAATTGCTGATTTTAGCGTTGAAGCTTACCAGGACGGTGAATTTAAGACCGTAACCAAGGCAGACGTTTTGGGCAAGTGGTCTCTGTTCTTCTTTTATCCTGCTGACTTTACGTTTGTATGCCCGACTGAACTTGAAGATTTGGCTAACAAGTACGAAGACTTCAAGAAGGCTGGTTGCGAAGTATATTCCGTATCCACTGACACGCACTATACCCACAAAGCATGGCATGACGAATCTGAGCGCATCGCAAAGGTAAAGTATCCGATGCTGGGCGATCCAACGCATGCTCTGTGCAAGGACTTCGATGTTTTGATTGAATCTGATGGTGTTGCTGATCGTGGTGCTTTTATTGTGGACCCCGAAGGCAAGATTCAGGTCTATCAGGTCAATGCTGGTGGTATTGGACGTAACGCTGATGAGCTGTTCCGTTTGCTGCAGGCTGCTCAGTTCGTGGCTGAGCATGGCGATCAGGTTTGCCCTGCAAAGTGGACTCCGGGCGCAGAAACCTTGAAGCCAAGCTTGGACTTGGTTGGTGCTCTGTAAGCCGAAGACTGTTCAATTTATTGTAGCTTTCCTTTCCGGCGGCGCGCACCTGGTGCGCGCCGTTTGTCATTGTGGAAGGTAGAAGATAAGGAGGCTCTATGACACAACGCGTTGCTTCAAAACTTTACGATGCGGTCATTATTGGCGGAGGCCCTGCAGGTCTGACGGCTGCTTTATACCTGGCACGCGCAAGATACCGTGTTGTAGTGGTGGAAAAAGATCGCTTTGGTGGCCAGATTGCCATCACGGAAGAAATAGTGAATTATCCTGGCGTTTCTAACGTTTCGGGTGCTGAACTTACCGAAACAATGCGTCAGCAAGCTGAATCGTTTGGCGCTGAATTCATGTTGGCAGAAGCGACTGGTATCACAACGGATGATGATGGTATTAAAACCGTGCACACCTCGCGAGGTGATATCGAATGTTTTGGTGTATTGCTGGCAGTCGGATCTGCTCCACGCACCATTGGATTTAAGGGCGAAGACAAATACCGTGGTCATGGTGTTGCCTATTGCGCAACATGTGATGGTGAATTCTTTACGGGTAAAGACATTTTTGTAGTTGGCGGTGGTTTTGCTGCTGCAGAGGAGAGCGTGTATTTGGCGAAATATGCCACGAAGGTTCATATTTTGTTCCGCAAAGGCGATTTCAGCTGTGCTCCTGCTGTGGCGGATGCTGCTCGTGCAAATCCCAAGATTGAGATTTGTCCCTATTCGGTGGTTGAAGAGGTGGCTGGCGACGCATTGCCGCGCACTCTTCGTTATAAGAATGTTCAAACCGGCGAAGAGACTATCTATCATGCCCCCGAGGGAGATACGTTCGGTCTGTTTGTACTCGCCGGGTATGCTCCGGCCACCAAGTGGCTTGACGGTCTAATCAAGCTTGATGCAAACGGTAATATCGAAACGAACGACATGCAGCAGACGTCTGTACCGGGTGTATTTGCTGCAGGTGATGTGTGCGTTAAGGATTTGCGTCAGGTGGTTACGGCAACGGGCGAAGCAGCTACCGCCGCAAAGCATATGGAACACCTTTTGCATGATATGCGCGAAAAGACGGGTTTGGTGCCGCCTGCTCCTATCAATCATTTAGAGCAGCAACAGTCACATGAGCGCGTGAGCTCAGATGCGGCACATCATGTTCCTACGTCCGGTTTCGCTTCGGGATCGCAGGTAGCTACAGGGGCGGCTCGCTCGGGATCGCAGGTAGCTACAGGGGCGGCTCGCTCGGGATCGCAGGCGATGCCAGGATCTGACGCTTCGGGAGCAAAGACGGCGGTGAGGGTTGCCGGTTCGGGTAAGGTATTCGACGAAAATATGGCAGCTCAGCTTAATACCGTGTTTGAGCGCATGGAACAGCCAATTGTGCTGAAACTGTACTTAAACGATCAGGCGGTTTCTGCTGAGCTTCACGAATATGCAAACGAACTGGCGGCATTAACCGATAAGGTTTCGGTTGAAGTGGAACACGCATTCGATGCGAACGCGCAGGGCGCGGATATAGTTGCCGATGTAGCGGCAAGTGAGCGCCCCTGCGTCAAGATTTGTCGAGCGGATGGTACTCCGAGCGGTCTTGCTTTCCATGGCGTTCCGGGTGGTCATGAGTTCACGTCGTTTGTGCTGGGTATGTATGACGTATCGGGTACCGGTCAGCCTCTTTCAGATGCGGACAAGAAAGCTGCGCAAGCAGTGAAGCCGGCTAAGATTTCACTGCTGGTTTCCCTGTCGTGCACAATGTGTCCAGAAACGGTTGTGGCAGCGCAGCGTATTGCATCATTGAATCCGGGCGTAACGGCTGAAGCGTACGATATTAATCATTTCCCGGCGCTCAAAGATAAGTATCAAGTGATGAGTGTGCCCTGTACGGTTATTAATGATGGGGAAGAAGTGGTATTTGGTAAGAAGAATATCCAGCAGATGCTTGAGCTTTTGAAATAGCACACCATTCAGGACGCATCATACGTGTAGCCCTGTGTATGTCCCATCCACCACGGGGCTATATACGTGCCCCATCATAAAGAGCGGCCGACCTCGTATCTGATCATATAGTCTGTGCATGTTCGATTTACCCATATCATAGAGAGCAATGAAATGAAACAGGTATGTTTCGCGATGACGTCGACTCTTGAAGGCTTGCTTGATTGGCGCTACATTACTCATGTTTTATAGGAATAAGAGCGCTTCATCCAATGCGGGGACGAAGGTCTCCGCATTTGTTGTTTTCTGGCTCATTCGGCGGATGCTCCCTGGATGATGCCTATGGAGCGCGCAACCTAAGGAGTTCGTTATGAGCACTTCGGGCAGCATGAAGGGCAGAGACTATTTCGGTCTGGCCTTTGGCAGCATGATTGGTATTGGCTGGGTGGTATCTGCCCCGCTGTGGATTGCTAATGCGGGCAGTATTGGCGCAATGATCGCTATGGTTCTTACTGCTCTGATCGTCATTCCAGTGGGTTTGACGTATTCTGAACTTTCTACCAGTGTGCGCATGAGGGGTGGCGAGTTCGCGTTTGCACACACGTTCATTGGCCGTAAATCGGGCTTCACCTGTGGTTGGTTTTTGCTGTTGGGTTATTTGACTATTCTGCCATGGGTGGCAATCTCGGTAGCCGCTATGGTTGCTTATGTATTTCCGTGGTTGGAAAGTTCGCCGCTGTATACCGTGCTTGATAACACCATCTATTTGCCTGAACTGTTGGTGGGTTTGCTGATGGTATGGGGCTTAACGTTTTTGAATCTGAAAGGCGTTAAGGCGTCCAAAAACTTTCAGACCGCAGCTACGGCACTGTTGTTGCTCACCTTTGTGATTTTCTTCATTGGCTGTTTTGTGACGGGTAAGTTTGAGAATTTGCAGCCCTACTTTATTCCGGGTGGCACGGGCAATGCTGCGGCAGGTATTCTCGCGGCTATTGCTTCGATGCTGTTCTTTATGAATGGCTTTGACACCATTCCGAAAGCAGCCGATGAAGCGGCTTCCGGCATCAATATGAAAAACTTGGCGAAGGCGCTTATTGGTACCATCGTTTTAGGCAGCGTGGTGTATCTGTTTGTGATTTTATCCACGAGCCTTATTATGGTCCCAGGAGAGAGCGTGAATTTGGGCAGCTTGCCATTGATTTCGGCCTACGAGCTTTCTACGGGCTCTAAGTTTTTGGTGTACATCATGATCTTTGGCACCATTATGGGTGTAACTACCACGTTTAATGGCTTTTTGCTTGCTGGTAGCAAGCTGTTATCTCAATTTGCAACGGCTGGGTTTGTGAGCCGTGCGGTAGGCAAACAGAATGCGAAGGGAATTCCAACCCGGGCCCTTATTATTCTTGCGCTGATTGCAACCGCCGGATTGTTTGCTGGTAAGGGCTTGCTGACACCATTGATTACCATGGGTGGAATTGCATTTTTGGTAGCATGGTTTTTTGTCGCGGTCTCCACGTTGCGCTTTAGCTCCAAGGAGCCCAATACCCCTCGTCTGTTTAAGACGCCAGGAGGCAAACCAATGATGTGGATTGCTGTTATTATCACTGCCGCGTTGACGCTGGCTATGGTGCTGCCGGGCACGTTTATTTCTTTGGGTATAACCGAAAATACGCTTTTAGCAGCGTGGGTAATTCTTGGCATTGTGGTGTATGTGGTATATCGCAAGCAGGATATTGTTATTGAGCGTTTGCCGGTTCCTGCTGTGCAAAACGAAAAACCAGCCGATGCTGAGCCGCCGCAAGGCAGCAACGTTGGTTCTTTGCCAGCAATCCAAGCTCAGTAAATAAGGTCTCAATCAAGGAGCATAACACTATGATTCAACAGTCTTTGCAAAAGGGCACTGCAGCTAAGTCGACCGCTTATGGCACTATGCAGGATGTATGCGGTGCAAAGGGCGAAACTCAGAAGAGCGCACAAGGTGCCAACCATTTCGGCATTTTAGGATTTCCGTGGGATGGCGGCGCTTCGCTGGGGCGCCCGGGTGCACGTTATGCGCCCACAGAAGTGCGCAATGCATTTGGTTGGTTTAAGGGCCGCATTCAAAATGAACAGGTATATCACGTGGAGTCGCGTCGTAATTTCAATGTGAACGCGAACGACATTGTTGATTATGGTGATATCGATATCGTGGCATACGATCAGGTAGCAACCAATGTAAATGCTGAAGCTGCCGTGGCTCAAATTTTATCCAAGGGCGGCTTTCCGTTTATTATCGGTGGCGATCATTCAATTTCTTATGCACCTATCAAGGCATTGCACGATTCGTGCACTGGTAAGGTAGGCATTATTCACTTTGATGCTCATTTGGATTTGGTGGACGAGAATCCGTTACAGGGCAGGTATTCGCAGAGTAGCGAAATTCGTCGTGCTTTGGAGCTTGAGCGCGTTGAGCCTGAACATGTGGTTCAAATTGGCTTGCGTGGTTTCAATTATCCCTGGTATGACGAGTATCTTAAGAACTTGGGCGTTCATCAGTACACGGCATATGATGTCAATGCTGGCAATCCCTTCCAGATTGCCAAGGAAACCCTTGCTGCAGTCGCCGATTGCGAAAAAGTGTATCTGACGTTCGATATTGACGTATTAGACCCAGCGTTTGCGCCAGGCACGGGTGCCGATGAGCCCTTTGGCCTTACACCGTTTCAATGTCAGGTGATGCTCAACGAAATGTATGCGCATGTAGATGCATTTGATATTGCGGAAGTTAACCCAACATTTGATACGCATGGTATTACCACAGCTATTGCCGCTCGTATCATGTTCGAGTGCTTCATTCGCAAGTTTGGCGCATAAGGGCATATGAGAGCGCAAAAGCGCGCGCAATAGCGCATAAAACTTGGGGGCTTAATGCTGGATTTGCCGTCATCGATGAAGCGCACCACGCAAGTTTGGCGCATAAAACTTGGGGGCTTAATGCTGTAAATCCGGTCGGGAAATCCATCCGTTTTGTAGTGCTTCATTGCGACAGTCATTGAGATTCTCATGCAGACATAAGCGTGTGAACGTAGATCGTGCGCTTATGTCTGCAGCTTCATAGGAATCCAGCGGCGATGTCTGATTCTGAATAAGCTGCTGATGATGAAATCTGTGCTGTATGCCTTCATTAGTTGCTAATCCCAATGCCGCTTCTTTTTGTGCGTTACAGGGAATACATATTTTATTGTGCACACCTTCTTCGATGAGGTGCGCAATCATTGCTAAGAGTTTTTGATAGTTGTCGGAAAAGGCTTGGAGCTTTTCCGGCTGATTTCTTGCTGCTTCCTCTAGGACGTAAAAGTCAAATGGAAGCTGGCACATCATAAGGGTGTCTTCGTGCAAAATGGCATAGAGTTTTGCGGCGATACTGCCCGCTTTGTGTTCTAAGAGGGTGGCCGTTTTAAGTGAAGATCGGCTGAGTTCAACTGCGTGACGCAAAATATCTGCTTTATCCGAAAACCAATAGTACAAAGAACTTTGATCTAAGCCGGCAAGACGAGCAATTTCGCTCATGGTGGTGGCGCTAAATCCCTGTCGGGAAAACAGTTGTATAGCTGCGGCGGTAATCTCGGCTCGTTGATTGGTGCTCTTGGAGCCATTTTTTCGAGGCCTGCCTGGCTTTTTGTGGCTGCATGTTGCTCCGGCGGGAGCGTCATCAGAAAAGTGGGTCGTCACAGTCAAACTCCTTAAGAAGAATCTGAGCAAATTATAGCCGTGATCTGCAATTAAATAGGCTATTGAATTAATCAAAGAGAAATAACCAAGCAACAGCATAGCAATTGTTGAGCAATGCTTTAGTAATAGCTCGCTTCTAATATTCAATACATCATGGAAATACCAAACAGTCAGGGTAAGTCAGTTAGAAGTGATGGTTATGAATCTTGAAGAATATGCACCCGATAAGATTAAACAGACCCTTGCATCTCAGGGCGTTCGCTTTTGCTTTTCGGGATATGTAGATATACATGGCAAACTGAAAGGAAAGATTGTTCCTCTTAATCATTTTGATCAAATGGTTAAAGGCTCAGAGCTGTATACCGGTGCAGCGCTGGATGGCATTCCACAAGAACTCAATGATGAAGAAGTATCAAGTCATCCAGATATCACTCATGGGTTTATCTTGCCCTGGAATAGCGAAGTGGCATTTTTCCCAAGCAATTTGTACTGTCATGGAAAGCCGTTTGAGGCTTGCTCGCGCAATGCGTTACTTCGCCAGATCAAAAAAAGCGCACGATATGGGATTTCAGATGAATTTGGGAGTGGAAACCGAGTTCTTTGTATTGCGCGATGAACGTTTTGGCGAAGGCGGAGAGCGTCGCGTTGGATTAGGCAATGCACAACATAGCGCTCAAGGACATGCTGCTCTGGCTTCTCGAGCACTGTGCTCTCAGGTTGATCCTTTCGTTCAGGGTTGCTCTACCGCCATTCCGGGCATTACCACCATTTCTGATCGTGATTTTCTGGATAAGCCCTGCTACGACATGGAAAATGCCCAAGACAATTTTCATTGGTTGCTTGAATTGGTTGATGCCATGAATGACCTGGGCTGGGATGTATATTCATTTGATCATGAGGATGCCCGTAGCCAATTCGAAATTGATTTCATGTATGCCGATGTGCTCTCTATGGCTGATAGGGTAGTGTTCTTCCGCTACATGGCTAATGAAATTGCTCGTAAATATGGCTATTTCGCTTCATTTATGCCAAAGCCCTTTGGCGACATGTCAGGCTCAGGTGCCCATTTCAATATGTCCCTGACCGATGTGAAGACCGGCGAGAATGTATTTAAGGCTAACGATACAAATGAAGATGTGAAAGGCGTGGGTCTGACTCAGCTGGGCATCTGGTTTATCGGCGGCATTTTAAAGCATGCCAAGGCAATATGTCTCACTATTGCACCGACCGTTAACAGCTATAAGCGTTTGGTGCGTCAAGGATCGATGCCGGGTTCAACCTGGGCGCCAATATTTGTCAGCTATGGCAACAATAATCGTACGAATATGCTTCGTGTGCCCCTGGCGGCGAATCGCGTTGAATGCAGGGCGGTGGATATTTCTTGTAACCCCTATTTAGGCGCAGCAATGATGCTTGCTGCCGGTCTTGAAGGGATCCAGGAGCATTTAGACCCTGGTGATCCTCATCGCGAAAACCTACATCGTTATTCGCAAAGCGATATGGAGAAAACTGGCATCGAAATGCTGCCACGTTCTTTGCAGGAAGCATGCGATTCGTTTGAACAAGACCCTCTGTCGCGTCAGGTATTTGGGGAGGCTTTGTTTACTAGTTACCTCAATTACAAGCGAGAAGAGTGGGAAGCATTTTCTCATGCAGTAACCGATTGGGAAATTAATCGTTACCTGAAGTTTTTCTAGATGGTTTATTGGCTTCTGTTGGACGAAATGTGCCTTTATCGCATGAAAGTTCGTGATACCTATGGCTCAAGAATACATACGTGGTGCAGTTAGCTTAGGGGATTTTAAGTTAGATCATGGCGAAACCTTAACAGATGCCCAGTTGGGATTTGCCTGCTGGAGCGATGACGCTTCTATGAGTGCTCCGGTAGTCGTTTTGCCAAGTTATTTTTCAGGTGATGCGGAAAGCTACGCTCCCTGGGTTGGTGCGGATGGTCTGTTTGACCCTAAAAAATATTCTATTATCGCCTTTGATCAGTTTGGCGCTGGCTTATCAAGTAAGCCCTCATGGCGTGATGGATATGCTTCATGGCCTTACGTTACGTTATCGGATTGCGTACGGGCTCAACGCGATGTGTTGCAGCGTTGGGGTATAGAGCAGGTTGCTCTGGTGGCAGGCTGGTCAATGGGAGGCATGCAGGCGTTTCGTTGGCATGATCTGTATCGTGATAACGTCCATGCGATATTTGCGTTATGTGCCACCCCATTTACCTCATCGGTCAATCGTGTATTTCTGCAGGGTATTAAGAGCATCTTGCTGGATGCGAAAAACCCAGTGGATTTCGATAAACAGTTGCCTGAAGAACTTCGATTGCGTTTGCGAACGTTTGGCAAGGTGTATGCCGGGTGGGCGTACTCAATAGCATTATTTGAACACGTAGAGAATTCATCCCTTGGCTTTCGGAGTGTCGATGAGCTTTTGTCAAGCTGGGCACGTGATCATGAGGGCATGAGCGCGGCTGATCTGTTGGCGCAGCTCGACATGTGGCTGCGTGAAAGTAAGCCGATCAAGCAGTGTTCTATTGACGATAGCCACGCGATTGGTCATGACGGCGATCATGCATCCCATGCCAAGAGGCAGCATGCCGATTCAATAGTGGTGGCAATGCCTTGCGAAACCGATCGATACTTTCCTGAGCAGGTGCTCCTTGATATCACAGCCAATGATCCTTCCATAACCGTGGTTTCCCTTCATTCGGATTTGGGTCATATGGCAGGGCATCCAGGAATCCGAGAGCAGGAAACTGTCGCTATCAAGCAAGCGGTGGGAAAAGTTTTGCGGTCTTTGGAAAACGTCTCGGGTAACGCCTTGGACAACACCATGGACAACACCTCAGAAAACGCCTCGGATAGTACCTCGGATAACACCTCGGATAGTACCTCGGATAACACCTCGGATCGTGCTTTAGGCGACGCTTCTCGCAGCTTTCATTCTGCAGCGTTTTCTACAGATACCGATGCAGTAGGAACGCTTGCTGAGCGGATAAAAACAACCGCATGTCTTTTGGAAAGTTCTAAAAACCCGTGACTAGAACGACCTGGTTTTCAATAAATTCTTCTATGAAAGGTTAGATCATGAATGGATTATTGCTCTTCGGTGTGGGCATTACCGTCCTATTAGTGCTCTTTGTGGGTATGTATGTGGGACGCAAAGTAGAAGGTGACTCACAAAACTTTTTAGTAGCAGGGCGCATGATGCCAGTGTATTTGGTTGCTCCTGCGTTGATGGTGGCTGCGGTGGATTCCAACGCCACCGTTGGTAACATGGACCTGACCAGTTCTGCCGGTTTTTGGGCCGGTGCTTCTCTTGCTATCGGCATGGCTATTGCACTGTTCCTGTCCGGTATATTTGTTGCGAAGCCTATGAATAAAATGGGCCTCTTCTCGCTTGGCGATTTCTTCCGAGTGAAGTTTGGTACTCACTTTGAGAAGCTGGCATCGTGTGTCATGGTGTTGGCGTACATCATCTTGCTAGCGGGCAATTTGGTTGCTTGTGGATATTTGTTCGAGTATTTCTTGGGTATACCTTATCTGGGTGGCCTGTTTATTACCGGTGGTTTGGTGCTGTTGTATACCTTGTGCGGCGGCTTGCTCTCCGATGCTTATACTGCTGCTATTCAGACGGTTATTACGTTAGTTGCTGCGATTATTCTGGCGATTTTCGTGGCAGTGACCTACGGGTTCTCTACGCCACCGGACATGGGTCCTTTCGATTTTGTTCAATTAACTTCATCGGATGCAGGTGCTCCTATCAATTGGGCAACCTTGCTGTCGCTGGGCGTTGGCGATATTGTTGCGATCGACTTCCAACAGCGTATTTACAGTGCTAAAAACCCAAACACGGCACGTAATGCCTGTTTCGTTGGTGCAGCCCTTACCGTATTAATTGGTGCAATTTATGGCATGGTTGCTCTGACCTGCGTACAAACGCTTGGCTTATCTGTCGGGGCCAATCCGCTTCTCTATGGTTTCCTGTCCGACTATGCTTCGCCGATTATTGCCATTATTGTGTTGGCCGGCATCGTTGCTGCTTCGTTTTCGACAGCATCGGGCGCAATTTTAGGCATGTCCGATATGATTGTGCGCAATATCGCAGGATTTAGACGTGACGCCAACGTAAAGGGTCGCGATCCTCAGCTGAAATGGGTTCGTCTTTGCATGATTCCCCTAACGCTGGCTGGTATTTTGATTGCGGCACGTATTGCTCAAACTGGTATTTTGTTAACCTTGGCATTTGACCTTATGCTCTGCGCATTAATCCCGGCTTTGTTTGGTGGGTTATTCTGGAAGAGAACGTCGGTGCAGGCAGTGTTTGCTTCTGCAGTGGTCGGAGTTGTACTTCGCATATTCTTCTTTGTTACGGTGCCAACAGTGTACGGCGTAGAAAACACCTTGCTCTATATTCCGAATTCCTTGTTCGATGCAGGTATGGACGGCTGGTGTACGTTTATTTGCTTTGGTGCATCGCTTGTTGTCTTCTTTGTGGTTGCTGCTGTATGTCCGCGCACGGAATTGCAAAATCAGCAGGAGCAAGAAGAGCTGCATGAGTTATCGGTTGAACGTTCAATGTCTGTTCAGGCGCTGTATGAACGTGCGGTCATGGAGCAGCGTAAAGATACCCTTGAGTATTATCAGTTAGCTAAGGCCGCAGGCTTTCCAGTGGAGGCGGAATTAAAGAAAGCTCAAGAGGAAGTAGAGGCACCTATTCCAGAAATGAAGTCATAGCGAGAGGAAAAAGATCAAGAGGTGAAGAAGCGATCAGTAGATACTACGCCTTTGTGGTGTCCCTCGACAATTAATGGCAATCTGTCGATCTGAGGGCGCGAGAACATCTTTCATAGTGAAGATGAGGATCGTCTTATCAGCTTTTCTTGTTCGCAACTTTGGAAAGAGCATGATATTTGCGCCATATGCTAAGAATTTACACTCAGTGTATGTAAATATAACTATTCAATTACGAGGGTGATCCATAAGGAAGCCACTCCAGAACTGACAATCGAGGATAGGGTCTTGTGCGGCCGATCTGAGACTCAACGGTTCTGGCAGGTGGCTTCCTATCTTATGGATGACGTTTTTTGAGCGTTATACACGTGGCTCATTTCAGCCTGGTTGAAAAAGCATCAATCTGTTACTCGGCGAAGTGTTTGACGCAAAGGAGTAGTACGTGCGCATTATTCGATACCTCAAGGAATCAAAAGTTGCCGTTTTGCTAATCACGTTGCTTTTGATAGTTCAAGCGTTTGCTGATCTGTCCCTTCCACGCTATACCGCAGACTTGGTGGACGTGGGTATTCAACAGGGAGGCATCGACAATGCTTCGCCAGATACGATAAGCCAAGATTCTTTTAACTATGTCTGTATGCTCGCACCCGATCAGGATGAACAGCTGATTATAAACTCGTACACCCAAAATGATGATGGCACTTACCGCATCAACGATACGGGCGCAGCGCAGCGTGATGCGCTTAACAGTGCCATGGCCCTGCCAATGGTGATGATTCACTTTGCAGATCTGAAGAATGCCGCTGGTGCTATGGGCGAAGGGGTGGGCACTCAAACAGAGCTGGCCCCTGAGGCTATTGATTTTGCAAAGATCTACGAAGCCTATCAGGCGGGTGCTTTCACAAAACAAGATGTCGAATCCTATGTTGACCAGGCAAAACAAATGATGGGTGGCGTTGATGATTCGCTCATTCAGCAGCAGGCCATCGTTGCAACCAAGGCAGAATATCAGGCACTTGGTATGGATATGGGCGCTATCCAAATTCGCTACCTTGTCATCCTAGGTGCGCAGATGCTTGGGGTGGCGGCACTTATGATGGCAGCTTCTATTGCAGTAGGGTTTTTGGCATCACGTACTGCCGCAAAGACGGCGCGCAATCTTCGCAAGCGCCTGTTTTCAAAGGTTGTTTCCTTTTCCGATAGGGAAGTGCAATCGTTTTCTGCCGCATCGCTAATCACGCGAGGCACCAATGATATTCAACAAATTCAAATGGTGCTGGTTATGCTGTTGCGCATGGTGTTGTATGCGCCAATTCTAGCAATCGGCGGCATTATAATGGTGTCTCAAACCAACATTGCGATGAGCTGGATTATCGTGCTTGCTATCGTAGTGATTGCGCTGGTCATTGGCCTGTTGATTGCTATCGCCATGCCGAAATTCAAGATCATGCAAAAGCTTATCGACCGCGTGAACCTGGTGGCGCGCGAAATGTTGACCGGTCTTTCGGTTGTGCGTGCCTTCGATCGCCAGGATTTCGAAGAGGCGCGCTTTGATAAGGCAAGTACGAAGCTGTATCGCACCCAGCTGTTTACCAACCGTGTTATGACGTTCATGTTTCCCACTATGATGCTGGTTATGAACGGTGTTTCGGTGCTCATTGTGTGGGTTGGCGGTTCGTATATTGACTCGGGTGTTATTCAAACTGGCGACATGATTGCCTTCATTACCTATTCGATGGTTATTGTTATGTCGTTTTTGATGATCAGTATGATCTGCATCATGCTGCCTCGAGCTGACGTGGCGGCGCAACGCGTCAATGAGGTGCTTTCCACCGATACTTCCATCAAAGATCCCAAGCCCGGTGAATCTAAGGCAGCTGCCTTCAAGACGGATACTCAAGGTTTGCAAGTTCAATTTGACGATGTGACCTTTATTTATAACGAAGGCAGTGATCCGGTACTTTCGCATATTTCTTTTACTGCAGAACCGGGACAAACAACAGCCATTATTGGCCCTACGGGCTCAGGCAAATCGACTCTTATGAAGCTGATTGAACGATTTTATGACGTCACGTCGGGGGCTATTCGTGTGGGTGGCGTCGACGTGCGCGATGTGACGCAGCATGAGTTGCGTCACGAATTGGGTTACGTGCCGCAAAAAGCATTTTTGTTCTCGGGCACCATCGAATCAACCATTGCGTATGCCAACAGTGATATCCCGCAGGATCGCGTTGAAGAGGCGGCAGAAATTGCTCAGGCTCGTGACTTTATTGGCGAAAAAACGGAGGGCTTCAATGCGCCTATAGCTCAGGGAGGCACGAACGTTTCGGGCGGTCAGCGCCAGCGCTTAAGCATTGCTCGCGCCCTGGCAACCGATGCGCGTGTGTTGCTGTTCGATGACAGCTTCTCGGCACTTGACTATGCAACAGATGCAAAACTGCGTCACGCTCTAGCGAAATATGCTGGCGGCAAAACGGTGCTGGTGGTAGCTCAGCGCATTTCCACGGTTTTGAACGCCGATAAGATTGTGGTTTTGGACGAAGGAAAAATTGTGGGCATTGGCACGCACCGGGAATTGATGGAGTCGTGTCTTACCTATCAAGAAATTGCAGAATCACAACTATCGGAAGAAGAGCTGAAAGGGGGTGTTGCCTAAATGAGCGCCGAAGAAAAACAGATTCACGAACACGCGCACACTTCAGCTCGTCCCAGTGGTAGCCGCAGGCGAGGCGGTATGGGTCA
Organism: uncultured Coriobacteriaceae bacterium; assembly: GCA_900539675.1. Taxonomy (GTDB): domain Bacteria; phylum Actinomycetota; class Coriobacteriia; order Coriobacteriales; family Eggerthellaceae; genus Anaerotardibacter. Next base: position 22,862 of record UQDJ01000004.1, read on the forward strand.
CGGCCATGGCCACGGCATGATGCCAACTGAAAAGCCTGCTGATTTCAAGGGTTCCATGAAGAAGCTTTTGAGCTTGATGGGCAATTTCAAGATAGCACTCATTGCGGTAGGCCTTTTTGCCATCGCTTCCACGGTTTTTACCATTGTGGGTCCAAAGGTGCTCTCAACGGCAACCACCGAACTATTTGAAGGGATTAGTGCCAAGATTGCTGGTACGGGAGGCATTGATTTCAATGCGATTGGCACTATTTTGCTGATCACCTTGGCGCTCTACGCCTTTTCGGCATGCTGCTCATTTGTGCAGGGCTGGCTGATGACGCACGTCACTCAGCGTACGTGCTACCTCTTGCGTCAGCGCATTTCCAAAAAGATCAATGCACTGCCTATGAGCTATTTTGAAAAAACAAGCACAGGTGATGTTCTTTCACGTATTACAAACGACGTTGACACCCTGGGTCAAACGCTGAACCAGGGGGTAACTCAGATCATTATTTCGGTAACCACACTCATCGGCGTGCTCATCATGATGTTGAGCATCAATGTGGTTATCACGCTCATTGCCTTGCTGATGATTCCAGTATCGGCGCTGTTGGTAAAAGTGGTGGTAAAGCACAGCCAGAAATATTTCCGTCAGCAGCAAAACAGGTTGGGGGCTATTAACGGCCAGGTTGAAGAAACGTTTTCTGGCCAGGCAGTCGTACGTGCCTTCAATAAAGAAGGTGATGTGCTACAAAAGTTTGAACAGACCAATGACGAACTGTACGAGGCGGCATGGAAATCACAGTTCTTATCGGGTCTGATGATGCCGGTCATGACGTTTGTAAGTAACTTAGGGTATGTTGCTGTTGCTATTGTGGGTGCGCTGTTCGCCATTAATGGCCGTGTGACTGTAGGCGATATACAGGCATTCATTCAGTACGTGAAAAACTTCACGCAGCCTATTACGCAACTGGCTCAGGTTTCTAATGTGCTGCAATTGATGGCAGCGGCAGCAGAGCGTGTGTTTGAGTTCTTGAACGCCGAAGAGGAACCGCGCGAAGTTGCGAACGTGAAGGCTGCTGATGTGAACTGCGATGTTGAATTCGATCATGTGCGCTTTGGCTACGATCCTGAAAAGCCTATCATCAAGGATTTTTCCGCCTATATACACGAAGGTCAAACCATTGCGCTCGTAGGTCCTACAGGCGCGGGTAAGACCACCATGGTGAAGCTGTTGATGCGTTTTTACGACGTTGATAGTGGTGCTATTCGCATTGGTGGTCATGACGTGCGGGATTTTGATCGCGATGATCTGCGTTCCATGTTCGGTATGGTGTTGCAGGATACGTGGTTGTTTAAGGGGTCGATTCGCGACAATATTCGCTATGGTCGCTTGGACGCCACTGACGAAGAGGTTGAGGCTGCTGCTAAAGCTGCCTTTGCAGATTCATTTATCCGCACCTTGCCTGGTAAATACGATATGGAAATCAACGAAGATGCCAGCAACATCAGCCAGGGTCAGCGTCAGCTTTTGACTATTGCTCGTGCAGTGCTAGCCGATAGGCGCATGCTTATTTTGGACGAGGCAACCAGCTCGGTAGATACGCGCACTGAAGAGCGCATTCAGATGGCTATGGACCATTTGATGAAGGGTCGAACGAGTTTCGTCATTGCTCATCGTCTTTCCACTATTCGCAATGCCGATTTGATTTTGGTGCTCAAGGATGGCGATATTGTTGAGCAGGGCACGCACGAGGAGCTGCTCAGTGCCGGCGGTTTTTATGCCGATTTATACAACTCGCAGTTTGCAGAATAGCGGTTATATGGCATGGCTGGTGAGCCTGATTGGCCAACTAACATTGCGAGCGAGCCTGATTGGTTAACTGGCATTGCGGGCGAGCTGATTGACCAACTGGCATCGCGGGCGAGTCTTATTTCCTATTAACAAAGCTGGTTAACCTAATATGCGCCAGGAAATTCTCAAAGAATCCTGGCGCATTACTATAGAGCGTTGTTGTTGCCTGTAATGATTAGACAGGGACTGTTCTACGTTTTGGTGCCGGTGAAGAGAGGGGCAAGAAGGTTGTTATTTGGCCTTGCCCTGATTGGCTACCGCATTGATCTTTGCGGCAATCGTAGCTTCGTCGCCAACGTAACGCTTGTCCAATACGTTGAAATCCTTATCGAAGGTGTAGACCAATGGCACTCCGGTGGGGATGTTGACGCCGACGATTTCGTCTTTGGAAAGTTTGTCGAACTGCTTAACTAAAGCACGAAGCGAATTGCCATGCGCAACAATAAGTACTCGCTTGCCTGCGCGCATCATGGGTTCAATTTCTTCTTGGAAGTAAGGCCATGCGCGAGCAATGGTGTCCTCTAGACATTCGGCTAAAGGCAACTCTTTTGGATCAACGTTTCGATACGGTGGCAAAAGGCGAGGATTGCGCTTGTCGTCTTCGCTTAAAGCGGGCGGACGAACATCGAAGCTGCGGCGCCAAATTTTTACCTGATCTTCGCCATATTTTGCAGCTGTTTCTGCTTTATTTAAGCCCTGAAGTGCCCCATAGTGGCGCTCGTTTAAACGCCAGCTTTTATTGACCGGTAACCATTCGCGATCCATGGCTTGCAAAACCAGATTAAGCGTATGAATAGCACGCTTCAGGTAGGACGTATAGCATACGTCAAAATCGAATCCAGCTTCTGCCAGAGCGCGGCCACCATCGGCTGCTTCTTTGCGGCCAGTGTCGGACAGATCAACGTCCTGCCAGCCGGTGAACAGATTCAGCTTGTTCCATTCGCTTTCCCCGTGGCGGATGAGTACGAGCTGCATGGTGGAGTCGTTCATGTGGGTCACCATCTTCCTTTCGCTTGATGCAGGCGCGCAGAACAGGGGCGCGCGCAACGTTTGGTGTGGATTGTTACTCACCACTTATCAGTATGACGGGCGGTCTCTTCTTTGGCTGGGCACACCTTGTGTACGGTAGAGCTGACTGGGTGGTAGGTTTAGGGGGCGATTATCGATCGGTTAGCGCAGATGCTTAGATGGGGTAAATCCTGGCAGAAGTTAACCATAGGTTAACGGTAGAATTTGTTCTGTCCATGAAGTTTTATCTACCTAGGTAGTCTAGAGCAGAAGCCAAGGAGTGCTTTTATGAATGAAATTAAATGCCCTCATTGTGGTACGGTGTTCCAAGTTGATGAATCGGGGTACGCCGATATTGTTCGCCAGGTGCGCAATTCCGAATTTCAGCGTGAACTTGCTAAGCGCGAAGAACTTCTGCGTGCCGACAAAGAACAGGCGCTTGCGCTCGAACGCTCTCAGGCACAGGGCAGGCTACAGGAAGAAGTGGCGCACACCAAGCAAGCACTCCAGCAGGATGTGGCACAACGCGATGCTACCATCACGCAATTAAAAGCGCAGCTCGATGCCCTTACTCGCGAAAAAGAACTCTATGCACAACATGCGGTTGCTAACGTCGAGCGCGAACGCGATGCGCTGGCTGCTCAGCTTAAACAGCAACAGACAGCTGCTGCAATGCAACAGCAAAAGTTGGCATCGGATTATCAGACGCAAGCAGCGGTCAAAGATCAACGCATAGCTTCATTGGAAGCTCAGCTGGCTAACCAAAAGGATACGTTTGCCGCAGAAAAGGAGCTGGCGATTACCAAGGCGCAGGCTGAGGCGGAGCGCGAACGCGATGCGCTAGCAGCGCAGGTTCAGCTAAAAGAAGTCGAAAAGGCTCAGTGTGAAAATGAGCTCAAGGCGCAAATGGCAGAAAAACTTCGTGCCAAAGATGAGTTGATTGCCTACAAGGATCAGGAAATTGAGCGCTATCGCGATATGAAGGCACGCCTTTCTACCAAAATGTTGGGTGAAACCTTGGAGCAGCATTGTGAGACGGAATTCAATCGTCTACGCGCCACTGCTTTTCCTCATGCCTATTTTGAAAAAGACAATGATGCTTCTCAGGGAAGTAAAGGCGATTATATCTTCCGCGAGATGGACGAAGAGGGCAACGAACTGGTGTCCATCATGTTCGAAATGAAGAATGAACAGGATGATTCTACACACCGTCACAAGAATGAAGACTTCTTTAAGAAGCTTGATGCTGATCGCACGAAAAAGGACTGTGAATATGCGGTATTGGTGAGCCTTCTTGAACCGGACAGCGAACTGTACAATGCGGGTATCGTTGATGTTTCCTATCGCTATCCCAAGATGTATGTCATTCGTCCTCAGTTCTTTATCCCGATGATCAGTATTTTGCGCAATGCCTCTCAAAGTGCATTGGAGTATAAACAGGAACTAGCTTTGATGCGTCGCCAGAATATTGATATCACCAATTTCGAAAACGAAATGAACGATTTTAAGCAGCGCTTTGGCCGCAATTATCGTTTGGCAAGCGATAAATTTCGCAAAGCTATCGAAGAAATAGATAAGACCATCGATCATTTGATGAAGACCAAAGATGCTCTGTTGGGCTCAGAGAATAACTTGCGTTTGGCCAATGAAAAGGCAGAAGCGCTAACCATTAAAAAATTGACGCGTAATAACCCTACGATGAAGGCTAAATTTGACGATTTGCACGCTCGTCGCCTGTCAGCAGGCGGCGAGGATGTATTAAATGCTGACGCGGGGGACGATGAGGGGGTATAGCTTATGTCGAAGAAAGCTAAGAAAAAGAAGACGGATAAAAAGGCCGATCAGGAATTATTTGATCAGCATTTTAAAGATTGCCTAGCCAATGCTCTTGCTGAGGTGCGTGCTGAAGCGCAGGCTAAGGCTGCCGCGCAGGCTCGAGGAATATCTGGTGATGCTGCCATCCCATCGCATAATCATCGTTCCCCGTTAGGGGAACCGTATCAGCGTGGTCCAATCATTTTGCGTGGCAAGATGGTGCCCAAAGAAACCACGACGGCAAATCTGATTGCACAGTCTGAAAAAGATACCAAATGGCTCCACATGGATCCTTGGCGTGTGATGCGTATTCAGGCGGAATTTGTTGATGGTTTCGGAGCGCTCGCTGAAGTGGGACCTGCTGTTGCAGTGTTTGGCTCCGCGCGTATAGAGCCCACCGATAAGTATTACGAACAGGCTGTATTGGTGGGTGGCCTGTTGGCCAATGCAGGGGTAGCGGTTATCACCGGGGGCGGTCCTGGCATCATGGAGGCGGCCAATCGCGGCTGTGCTTTGACGCACGGTACGTCTATCGGCTTGGCTATTGAGCTGCCTCATGAAGAAAAGATCAATGACTGGGTTAACTTAGGCATGACGTTTCGATACTTCTTTGTGCGCAAAACCATGTTCGTGAAGTATTCCCAGGGTGCTATTTTCTTTCCGGGCGGCTTTGGCACGCTAGACGAAATGTTTGAAATCCTGGTATTGGTTCAAACGCACAAGATTTCAAACATGCCCATCGTTTTGTTCGGCGTAGAGTTTTGGTCTGGCATGATGGAATGGATTGAGCAGACACTAGCGGATCGCGGCATGATCGATAGTTTGGACGAAAGTTTGATCGTGCTTACTGACGATCCCGAAGAAGCGGTGCGCATTGCTTTGGGTGCGACTGCGCCTGAGGGGCAATGAGCGAAGGTTACCAATCAATGAGATCTTTCACTACCTCAGCGCCAATGACTAAACCCATTGCGCTGGGAACAAAGGCGTTTGACCCAGGGGTCGAACGCCTTTTTGTTGGATTTGTACTGCTGGTCTTGGCGGTCAAGTCGTTCGGGATTGTTTGCCGAGCGGACCGAGTTTCGACAGCCCGCACCTGAGCTTCTGCCGGCGCCTGAGTTTCGACAGCCCGCACCTGAGCTTCTGCCGGCGCAGCTTTTTCAGTGATAGGCGCTGTTTGTTGTGTCACGTGAGGTTCACAAGGCACAAGCGGTGCTTCAAGCGAATAGGCAACCTTCAGATGATCAACGCCGCGCTTGCGCAGCTCTTTTCTCATGGTTCGTGCCAAGGGACACACTGAAGTGTCATAGATGTCGGCGATGCGTAGAGCGGTAGGGTCTGTCTTGTTGCCCGCTCCCATGGCAGAGATAATGGGGGTGCCAGCTTCTCGAGCGCGCATGATCAAATCGATCTTCGCCGTTATGGTGTCGACGGCATCCACGATGTAGTCGTATTCGGAAAAGGTGAACTGGTCTGCAGTTTGAGGTAGATAGAAGCATTCATGGATGGTGATGGCACACAAAGGGTTGATATCCAGCAAGCGTTGCTTCATCACCTTGACCTTACTCTTACCAACCGTTGACCAGGTGGCTATAATCTGGCGGTTTAAGTTGGTAGGATCGACCACGTCATGGTCCACAAGATCGATAGCTCCCACTCCAGTTCGGACGAGCGATTCGGCCACGTATCCGCCCACGCCGCCTATGCCAAAAATGGCAACACGGGCATTTTGAAGTTTCTCAACAGCGCCATTGCCATACATCATGCGAGTTCGTAGGAACTGATCCTGCATACTCGCTTCGGTGGGATTTCTTGGGGCAGGGGAAGAGGGGTAAGCAAGGGAAGAAGGTTCTGCGTCTGAAGCGGCACAAGACAGGGTGTTTTCGGCGGTACTGTTTAAGCTGTTCTTCTTTGAAGCGGTATACGAAGTCCGGTTGATCACTTGTTATCCTTTGCCTTGAAGATTAGATCTACAATCCCGCACAACAATCCGCCAACTACCCAGGGCATCCAAAAGACGGTCGTCGTGGTTCCAATGGGATTGAAGGAGTCTATATTAGGGGCGCTTGCTATGGGGCCGAAAAGCATGCCCAATGCCACAATAGTAGCAACAATCATGATGATGCCGCAGATTGCGCCTACTTTCCTAGATTGGCGGTTGCGAGCAACCAGTCCCTCTTTGAGAGCGTCGTCGATTTCAGAATTGGTTAGGTAGTCCACTTCAGTGGTTTCGGCGATACTTTTATTACGTTCGTCAAGATTAGTCCGCCAGCTCATCATGCCGCAATAGCTGATCAGGCTTACTCCTAGGGCAAGAAGCGTTAGAAATACGCCGCCGGTCATGGGTTCTAGCGAGGTTTTTTCCATAAGTAACACGCTTGCTACTGCCAAAAGAATAATGCCAATTCCTACAATCACGCCTCGCGCAAGCTGCCGGCGTGCGTGAGCGCGCTGCGAGTCGGTATAAAAGTTTTTTATATAGGGATGGGCTTTGTTGAAGGCAGCATGTTCGATGCCTGTAGGGATAAAACAGGCCAAGGCAACAAGCGCGCCAATGCAGCAGGCAATAAACGCAAAGGGATCACTGAAATCAAGCCCTGGCCAAAAGTCGCCCGACGATACTCTGCTGATGCTGCCATCAATAAAGGCGGCAACTGCAAGGCCAAAGATGGCGGCGAAAATGCCTATCGCAATGGTGCGTGCAAACTTTCGCATGTGCTCATCCCAGCCCACAACGTCTTGGTTTTGCGTTGTGCTAGGCAGTACGGTTTGCGGAGCGGGCGTGGTATGGGTGAGATCTCCTTGGACTAAATCATCTAAGGAGCAATCGAATAGTTGGCAAATTTTGATCAATTTGTCCATTTCGGGATACGCACGTTCGGCTTCCCATTTGGAAACCGCTTGGCGGCTTACGCCAAGAAGCATGGCGAGTTGCTCCTGGGTCATGTTGCGCGTGGAGCGCAAGTGCTGGAGATTGTCTCGGAAGCTCATGGTTATCAACCTTTCATCATTGGTTATTATACGTGACCACTGGTAAGTAGTGTTGCTGGTGTGACATGCCAACCTTCAGTCAAGTCTTAGCATGCGGTTGACGGCAGAGTCATTCCACCAAGTTTGGGTTTCTTTTTGCAATATACGGTTGCTACCAGAGGTTGCATGCCCAGGTCAGAGGGCTGTTAGACACAAAGAGTTAGCAAAGCCCACTCAGAGGTGAAAATGCGGCAAATATGAGATGCACCACGCCAAACGATAGAAAGGTTTCATTTCAACAAAAAGCTACTCTGCTAGTAACAATTGCTTCAGAGTCGGAGTAAGATCCAAAGGTAAAAAGAAAACTTTTGGATATCGGAATACTTTTAGATGCAGGAATACTCTTGAATATTCCACGGGATATATCACATTATGTTGAACTCTATGAAAGAAGATGACCCATATGACACTTGCTCAAAAAGCTGCTGCTTGGTGGGGTTATGCTCCCGATCATGATCATGCTGAACTGAACTTGGAGGGGCGCTTCGATATGCACGTGCATACGGCGCCTGATGTAATTCCTCGCAAGTTTACTGATCTACAGCTGGTAGATCAGGCGGTTAGTGTCGATGCAGGCGGTGTGGTCTTAAAGGCTCATCATGGCTCTACTGAAGCACGTGCTGCTCTTTGCAATGAATTTATTGAACGCAGTTTTCCTGGCAGTTTGGTGAAAATATTTGGCAGTGTGGTGTTAAATCAGGATGTGGGCGGTCTTAATCCCTATAAGGTGGACACGGTGCTAAAGCTTGGCGGAAAAGTGGTGTGGCTGCCTACGCTTGATGCCGAAAATGATTTAAAACATCACGGTAAGCCCACTGACAGAGCGGTTACTGTACTGGATGAAGACGGTAAGCCTTTGCCAGAACTGATGGAAATCTTGAAGATGATTGCCGATGCACAGGCGGTGCTGGCAACCGGGCATATTTCGCCCAGGGAAAGCTATGCTGTTATCAAAGCGGCCCGTGAGGTGGGTGTGAACAACATCGTGGTGACCCACCCTGAGTTTTGGGTCGTGGATATGTCGCTTGATCAGCAGCGTCAGTTGATTGATGATTTTGGCGTGGTTATGGAACGTGTATATAAACAGCCAAATCAAAACGGTGGTGACTGGCTTGATAATCGTGCAACGAACCTTGTGGCTATCAAAGAGCTGGGCTACAAAAACACACTTATTTCTACTGACTGTGGTCAGCCAAAAAACCAAGAATGGAACGATAGTTTGATGGCGTGTTTGCAGTACTACTTTGAGGGTGGCGTTACCCTCGAAGAGTTGGACTATATGTCCAAAGAACTGCCCGCCCGTTTGCTTGGGATGTGACGCGGTGGCTTATGAGTGTTCTGCCAAATCGCGCGTGTCGAAACGTCTATATGTAATAGCCAGACATGCCACTACGACTGCGGCAGCCAAACACGTAAAGGCAATATTGATAGTGCCGTCAATGATGTCGTTTGGCTCCCAATAGCGCAAGGGTGACAGCACGCGCATAATGCTGCCTGCTAGTGTGCTAGGGTCTAGTCCATCAGACAACACGCAGAAGAAATACGCCACCAACACGCTTGCCATGCCGATACGTGATCCTAACTCCAATCGGCTAGCCAGTGCAGCAGCGCAAGCGCCGATGGATAAAAACATGAGCGCGATGGTGAACAGCCACACACTGAACCAGATGATGATATCAAGGGCGTTGTGGCTATCGGTTGGTATATCAAGTGATGCATAAGAGCCATACGATGCAAGTGCATGAATTACGCAGAAGAGTATGAGATATACCAGTGCTGCCGCAAGCTTACTGGTAAGGATAGATGCGCGGCTTTTTGGGCGGGTGAACAGAAATTCATAGGTGCCATCAGCAGATTCGCGTGACACGCACGTGTAGCCCAAATGCGCAGCATATATGGCAATCAGGATGCCCATATAGAATTCGAGAATGGCGAAAAAGCCCGAAAATTCAGCAATATTTACGCCACTTCCAAATCCCAAGATAACCAGTACTGGCTTTGGGAAAGCGTCCATAAGCTCCTGAACCATTTCGGTTCCACCGGTGCCTATGCCAGTGAATTTCATGATGCCAGCTGTCATGAAGGCGATGATGACAACAGCCCAGATGAGGAACACTTTAAAATTGGCGCGTAGTTCTCTTGTAAAGATATTCATGCGAAACGCTCCTAAAGGATTTCAAATACGCAGGATCGATAGCCCCATATCTTTTTGGCAGATCTTGTTTTATTGAGCAGGCATGTCTTGCATTCGATAACGCAGATAGCCCGCTACGAATAGCACCACCGTTATGGCCAGCGCCAGCGCAATCCATTCAGCTTCGAAAGTGCCATTGGCAAGCGCATCATTAATGTCAAAGTACAGGAAAGGTGCTATAACGCGATAAGATTCTTCGCCGGTTATGGAGGGCAGCGCTGCCAGGACAAATCCTGTAATGCCAACGGCCGTTGCGATGCCCGACACACTTCGAACGCGCCGCATAAACAGAGCTAAGAATGCGCCTACTGCGCAGAACAGCAGCTGAATGCCTGCAACTGCGCTGGAGGCCAGCATGAGATTCGCCAGATCCAGTGAGGCATCGCCCGTCGCAGTATAGAGCAGGGCTACTTCCGCTAAAAACAACACATTTACTATCGCGATGGAAAGGAGACAGACTGCAAGTTTGCTAACAAATATTCCAGTGCGGCTCTGTGGCTTGGTGAGTAAAAAGTCGGTGCAGTGGTTTTGCTTTTCGCGTGCAAACACGCTCAAGCCCCAGGCTGCGCCCATGATGGCTCCGGTGAGGGCAAGGTATAAGTAACTGAACTGGAAGAAGCCGCCGTAGCTAAACAGCTGACCTACGCTTTTGATGCCGAAGAAGGCGGCAAACTCTGGCGACATGCCTGCCATGACAGTTTCTACTTCAGATTGAGCATCTGAATAAATGGGGAAGAATCCCACCATCAAAATTGCGTAGAGCCCCAGCAAAATAACGAGACCAGAGATAATGCTGCGTGCCTGTTGGCGCAATTCGAAAGCAAAAACATTCACACCAATCACGTCTCCTATTCGGTCTCAGACGCGCTCGCAACACTGCTGCTTGTTGGGGTGTTGGCGGTGCCGCCTTCCGTGGCGGGGCTTATCGGGGCTGCATGCGCTCCGCGATACGGTGTATCGTCATAAGGTGTGGTTTTGCTGCGGGTGCTGCGTGCGCAGTTCATGGAGGCGGTGCCACAGTTCGATGGTGCGTTTGCGTCATCGGTGTAATAGTGCATGAATGTTTCTTCCAGCGAAGGTTCGCTTATATCTATATTGGCTAAGTTCAGCGTATTGAGGGCAGCTATCAACGCATTGCAGTCACCTTCGAATAAAAATGACGCTTGATTATTGGCGCCATTCAAATCTTTGATGCCAGGTAAGCTAAGCGCACGTATAATTTCGCTCGCTTGTGCCTTGATGGCTAAGGTGACCTCAACACGCTTTACCGCAGAGCGAGACAGTTCAGCAATGCTTTGTGTACTTATCAGACGGCCTTCTTTGATAATGGCTACACGATCGCACGTGCGCTGGACTTCTGAGAGGATGTGGCTTGAGAACAGCACGGTTGCCCCATGCTGGTTTTCTTCTTTAATCAGATCGAAGAAGGTGCGCTGCATTAAGGGGTCAAGGCCGCTGGTAGGCTCGTCCAGCACGATAAGGCGAGGCGAATGCAAGAGGCCCTGTACAATACCCACTTTCTTCTTGTTGCCTAAACTCATATCTTCAATTTTGCGATTCATGTCCAGATCAAGGCGGCTTGCCAGTTCCGTGGCGCGTTGCATGCATGCATCGGGATCTGAATAGAAGCTTGCGGCGTATTTAAGCAAGTCACGAGCGCGCATGTTGTCGTAATAGAATACTTCTGAGGGTAGATATCCTACTTGCTCCAAAATACGAGTCTTGTCCTTTTCGCAATCCAATCCAAAAATGCGGGCTTCGCCACTGGTTTTGCGAATCAGACCCAACAGGGTTCGAATAGTGGTCGATTTACCGGCACCATTAGGGCCAATAAAGCCGAATATTTCTCCTTGCTCAACAGCCATCGTTACATTTTCAATGCCGCGCGCTTTTCCGTAGCGTTTGGTGAGTGATTGAGTTTCAATTGCATATGTCATAAGTAGTCCTCCTGCACCTTGCGCGCTTGAGTTCATTGTGCGACCAAGCTTAGACAATTAACTCTTTTTTAGAAGACCTATAAAGAAATATTTATGCCAACCTACCGGTTAGTTTTGACGGGCATCATTCGTGCTGTAAGATCAAGTTGATCAGTAACGAATGAGACCTTCATACCTAGAATCAAAAACCTACGATATGCAAGAGCTTTCTTGCATAGTAAGAGGGGTACATCATGACTGCAACAACAACGTATGACGTTACGGCAGAAGACCTAGAAGAATTCATCCACGCCAATTGGGACGCTTTTCTTCGCGATGCCGCAACGCTTATCGCAATAGATAGCTCCCTTGATGCCGATCGTGCTGTACCAGGTGCTCCGTTTGGGCCGGGGCCTCGTGCGGCACTCGATGCTACGCTTGCCATTGCAAAGCGTTTTGGTATGGAGGTTTATGACGGTGATGGCTATGCCGGTTATGCCGATTTGCCCGGTACATCCGGTCAACAGCTTGGCGTTATTGGCCATGTGGACGTGGTGCCCGCTGGTACTGGCTGGCTGTTTGAGCCTTTCAAATTGACGCGCCGTGACGAAGTTCTTATTGGCCGCGGTACGACCGATGATAAAATTCCGGTCCTGACTGCTTTGTATGCATTGAAATTCTGGATCGACCGAGGTGTTTCTTTACACCATACGGTGCGTTTCATCTTTGGGTGCAATGAAGAAAACGGCATGGGAGATGTTCCGTATTATCTCAAACATCACCAAGCGCCCGATTTTCTGTTTACTCCCGATGCTGAGTTTCCACTTGCCTATGGCGAAAAAGGCCTTTTCGGTGCAACGTTTAAAGTAAACGTGGGAGAGGGCACACTTGTTGAATTCGAAGGCGGTACTGCAACTAACGCGGTGCCGGCTTTAGCACATGCAGTGCTTGCCGTTGATCCGGCCGAGTTACCACGAGCTGAACACATCGATATTGATATATGCGAAGGGGGCAGCTTAGTTGTTGCCAATGGTGTGGGAGGTCATGCTTCGTTTCCTGAAGGGACACGCAACGCTATTGGTCTTTTGGCTGATTACCTAGCGCATGCCGGAGTGTGCAGCGATTCCGAGATCGCATTTATGACGGTGCTTGCCGCTATGGCCAACGAGGTGGATGGTGCGACGGTTGGCGTTGTGGTAAGCGACGATGATTTTGGCGCATTGACCAGCGTTATTGGCATGGCACGAAAAGAGGGCGAATATTTCGAATTTACTGATGATGTTCGTTTTCCTACGGCGATCACTGGCGAAAAACTGGCAGATGCTTACACGGCTTATGCCAAAAAGATTGGCGCTGAAGTAGAGATTACCCGCAATCAGGAACCGTTTATCGTGGATCCTCATACGGCACCCATTCAAGCGCTCATGAGCGCCTATGAAGAAGTGACAGGCGTGGAAACTCATCCTTTCACAATTGGCGGTGCTACGTATGCACGCGAATTTCCCCATGCAGTAAGTTTTGGTCCTGCTGATCCAGGTGCGGTGCCCATTCCGAAATGGGTTGGCGCTATGCATGGTGCCGATGAAGGTGTTCCGGAAGAGGCGGTACGTCATGCAATGCGCATTTATATTCGCGCATTCGGAAATGTGGCGCAGGTAAAGGATCTTCGCAAAGCTCAATAACGGATAGCGCATCAAAGCGCAGCGCAATAATAGATGGCCTTGCAAAATAGATGGCCTTGCAACGACTAATCTATCAGCAGCTCGTTATTATCCAATAACAGCTCGTTACCATTTAACAGCAGCTCGTTATCGTCTAATAACAGCTCATTAAAGGGCGCGCGCTTATAGTTCTGCAAGCGAAATGCTTCGCCAGCCACCCTGTGCGCACGGGGCATCAATGCTTTGGTATCCGACGCTTTTGGCATAGTGATAGGCATCGAGAATATGAGCGCCTATGCGCGAGGCGTGATGCGCATCCGAACCGACGGTGAGCGGAACGCCTGCCTGGTAAAATGCTTCCAGCAAGGGACGGGCAGGATAGAAATCACTAAATCCTTTCAGGAGCCCGGCTGTATTTATTTCCACATGAACACCACCTTCTTTGGCGGCGTGTGCCATATCTTTATACAAGGGAGCAAGATCACACGTGGGTGTGAATCCCTCGGCGCTCATAAGACGCGGCAGATCGGGGTGTGCCATGGAGTCGAAAAGGCCACTGGTAGCAGCAGCGCACCATTCAGCTGTATAGAGCTTCCAAACGCCATTGGCACCGAGCTCTTTCCAGATGCGCATATCTTCATTCCAATCGATGGCCTTCTGCTTGAGGTAATGGACCGATCCCAGCAAAAAAGTGGCATCACCTGTGGTTTGTGCTAAATCTTTTGCACAACCGTGGTACCAATCAGCTTCAAGGCCATGAACGATTTCCAGGGAAGGGAATTCGTCTCGTGCCTGGCGAATGGCCGCTGCGTATTCGGGCAGGCGGGATTCCTCAATTGATGCGTCTACGAAATCAGGACGCCCCCAATGATCGGTGCATACAAGCGTACTTATACCTGCCGCCAATGCTGCTCGAGCATTTTCTTCGAAGGTACTTTTGCCGTCAGAAAATATGGTGTGGGTGTGACAGTCAGCAAGTCGCAGGGCAGAGGCAGCGCGCACGGGTTCAGCAGTGCTTGTCCTTTGAAGCGATTGCATTTCGAAGCGTGCCGATGCTTTTGTGTTGTTGAAGGTCGTTTCGTTGTTGTGATTCATGACGCGTTCCTGTTGTGCTTTTGGTATGCGAGCTTGACGTGCTCCTGTTGTGCTTTTGGTATGCGAGCTTGACGTGCTCCTGTTGTACTCCTGGTATGCGAGCCTTATGCACTTCTGATATGTGAGCCTGCTTTTCTGCATTCAATCTAGCAGCTTTACTCCAAAGTGAAGTTCTGAAATGCATTAAAACAATAACCCACCGCACTGAGAGGGTAGCTGGAAGAGGGCAGTCAAAACGGGAGTGTATGATTGCAGCGATTCCAGATAGAGCAATCTGGTTGTATGGCATATGGAAAGATGACATATGGACAGATGGTATATAGATGGTGGTAGCTATGGTGGCGTCATATTTGAGCACTATGAATGTAACAACCAGATGAAACAGAGCTTGCTATCTTGTGCTAAAGTGCGTGTTTTCGTATAACCCTAGAGGGAATTCATTTGAGAGAGCTTCAGATATAAAAGGAAATACATGCCGCACAGAAAAGCAAAAGATCCATCCAACGCGAAAATAAAGACCAAAGTAAAACGTCAGTTTGAAACGTCAGAGGCGGCGAAAACAAATCATTTGGTTCCGCGCACCCTCATTTATGCAGGCGGTGTTTTGCTCAATGCGTTTGGTGTGGTTCTCAATACGCGTTGTGCGATGGGCGCTTCAACGGTAAATTGCATCCCTTTTGTGTTTAGTGAAGCAACGGGTATTACCCTTGGGCAAGGATGCATCATTCTGTATGCCCTTGATATTGTTATTCAGATCATCGTTTTCCATAAGTTTACGGTGCGCATGGCGTTGCAAATCCCTTTTTCCTTCTTGTTCGGCGCATTGGTGGATGCCTATGACAGCTTGATTAGCGGCGGTATTCTGTGGTTCTTCCAAGATCCGGGTATCGGCATGGGTACTTTTATGTTGCTGCTTGGCATTATCTGCACCGGCACTGGCGTGAGCATGATGATGAGTATGAATTATGTGCCTAATCCGCCTGATGGGTGCACACAAGCGGTGTGCAAGTTGACCGGACTGCCCTTTGGGCGTGGCAAGTGGCTTAATGATGGTATTCGCTTAGTGTTCGCTTGTGGTTTGGGTCTCGTTCTTGTGGGACAGATTATTGGCGTGGGCATCGGCACGGTTTTGTGCGTATTTACGATTGGCAATGTCTGTCAGTTTGTTGATGATCATGTAGGGCGCTGGTATCGCAAAGTGTATAACCCTATGGGTATTGTTGATAAGCCCAAAGTGACTCGTCAACGTGCTGCAGAGTAGTCTGTGGCATTATCTGTGAAGTATCTGCAGAGCGGTTTATCTATCCTGACGCTTTAGGTATGAGGGTTCTTTTTTATATCACCCAGATGCCTATCGGCAATATCAGCTTTAGCTTCGGCATTTGATTCATTGATTTGCGCTGCTTTGCGCAAGGCGTCTTGTGCTTTTGATTCGTAGCTAGTGACAAGCTGGCGGTGGACCACGCGAATAAGATCGTCGGTGTTCATTGGCGACTTCGTGGTGTTCTTGGCATCTTTTCGAGCTGTTGCGTATTCGTCTTCGATTTCTTGCGCCCAGGCATCCATCTTGGCCTCTGTGTTGCTTTTAATGCCGAACAGCGTACGTCCGCTGGAAATCATAGGATGTTCGTTACCGCTTGCCTCGGCATTGAGGAGGTGCGCGATGCGCTGCCATCTTTGTTCAAAATCGCTCATAGCATCATTGTAGCGCAGCACATATCTCGCTCATATCGTCATTGCAGCGCAGCGCATTTTTGTTCCTTTCGTTTCACGACTTTTAATGTCCTGTTTCGTGCGTGTTACTTCTGCCTGGTCACAATGAGGGAGTACCAGAAAAGGTATTACAAATAATGCTGGATTCTAAACCCAAAGCTGAACTGATCCGGTTTAGCTTCGCGGCATATCGCTGCGGTCGTTAAACGGATTTATAACGTATACAAAGACGAGGAGAGTACGCATATGGTTGATCAAGAAGCGCCTGCATGTCCGGCGGCTCCACGCCAGCGGGGGCTGTATCGTCCTGAATTCGAACATGATGCTTGCGGTATTGGCGCTATGGCCCATCTCAAGGGTAAGCGAACTCATCAGATGGTCGATGATGCGCTGTCCGTGTTGGTTAACTTGGAGCATCGTGGCGGCAAAGGCCTAGAGCGTAACACGGGTGATGGTGCTGGTATTTTGTTCCAAATTCCGCATCATTTTTTCCGCAAGGAAGCGCAGAAATATAGTCATCTGTTACCCGATGAAGGCGACTATGGTGTGGCAATGCTGTTTTTCCCGCAGGATAAAGCAGGCGTTGCTGTAGCGAAGCGCATCTTCGAAGAAGGGTGCGCTGAAACAGGTTTGCGTCTGTTGTTCTGGCGCGAAGTTCCTATTGATCCTCACGATTTGGGTTCAACAGCTCGTGCATGCATGCCTACTATTTTGCAAGCCTTTGTGGCGCGTCCTCATGATGTTCAGCGTGGCAACGATTTTGAACGTCGCTTGTATGTATGCCGCCGCAAGGTAGAAAAGGCTGCCAAGGCTGAATATGCCCTGACGGATAAAATTTTCTACGTATGCTCGTTCTCTTCGCGCACCATTGTGTACAAGGGCATGTTGGTGGCTACACAGATGCGCCGTTTCTATTTGGACTTATCCGATGCCGCTGTAAAAACGTCTATTGCTCTGGTTCATTCGCGCTACTCCACCAACACCACGCCTTCGTGGGAGCGCGCTCATCCGAATCGTTACCTTATTCATAATGGCGAAATTAATACCCTTAAGGGCAATGTGAATTGGATTCGTGCCCGCGAACCCAATCTGTATTCGCCGGTGTTGGGTGAAGATTTGCAGGCGGTTCTTCCTATCATTAATAAGGAAGGCTCCGACTCGGCAATTTTGGATAACGTGCTTGAATTTTTGGTCATGAATGGTCGCGATATGTCGCGTGCGGTATCCATGTTGGTGCCTGAGCCGTGGGATAAAAACCCGAACCTGCCCGCGCGCCGTCGTGCGTATGACGAATACCAGTCTATGTTGATGGAACCGTGGGATGGTCCTGCGGCGCTTGCCTATACCGATGGCGTTACCCTTGGTGCTGCTCTCGATCGCAACGGCCTTCGTCCTGCACGCTATTATGTGACCCGCGATGATCGCTTCATTTTGTCCAGCGAGGCGGGATCTATTGAAGTTGATCCGTCCAATATTTTGGTTGCTGGATGCTTGGGTCCTGGTGAACGTGTGGAAATTGATCCTAAGACTCATCGTGTGATCTGGAATGATGAGATTTGTGATCGCTATGCCAAGGAAAAGCCATATGGCGAATGGATCCGCGAAGAAACTATCAACCTGGAAGACTTGGAAGATACTCCAGCGCATGCATCCCATTCTACCCAAGGGAAAGATTTCAGCGAGCAGACGCCATCAGAGGCGCGCGATACTCGCGTTCCCTTTACGACTCGCATGGCCAAGTTGGGCTATCACTGGGATGATGTCAATGAAGTTTTACAGGCCATGGCAGAAAAGGGCGGTATACCGCTGGCATCCATGGGCATCGATGCTCCGCTGGCATGTCTTTCAAAGAAGAATCGCTCCTTCTTTGATTATTTCTATCAGCTCTTCGCTCAGGTGACCAATCCTCCTATTGATGCACTGCGCGAAACGTTGGTGACGTCTAGCGTTATGTATGTGGGCAACCACGGTAATTTGCTGGAGGACTGTCGCGATGCCTGCCATTTGGTGCGCTTGAAGCAGCCGCTTTTGAGCAAGGACGAATTTGACCGTCTGTGTGCTATTGATTGTGTGGGCTTTAAGGGTCAGCGTTTTTCGGCGACATATAAGCGCGAAGCCGGCGAACATGCGCTAGAAACTGCCCTTGAAAATTTGGCAAACGAAGTGGAAGAAGCGGTGCGAAGCGGCGTGAGCATTATTGTGCTGTCCGATCGTGCTGCTGCCGATGAAGTTCCTATTCCTTCGCTGTTGGCGCTTTCTGCTGTGCACAATCATCTGATTCGTGTGGGCAAGCGCACCTTTGCCGATATTATCGTGGAAACGGGCGACGCACTTTCCGCTCATGATTTTGCTGCCTTGGTGGGTTATTCTGCATCGGGTATTTATCCGTATATGGCTCATGAATGCATTGCCGATCTGGCGGCAAAGGGCGCTCTGGCGGTATCTGCCGAACAGGGCATTGCCAACTACAACAAGGCGGTCATGGCTGGCATCATGTCCATCATGTCTAAGATGGGTATCTCTACGGTGCAAAGCTATCATTCCGCTCAAATCTTTGAGGCGGTTGGTTTCAAGCAGGAATTTGTGGATAAGTATTTTGCGGGTACGGTGTCTCGCGTAGGTGGTCTAGGCGTCAACGAAATACAGCGTGAGGAAAACCAGCGTTATGACGAAGCTGTCGCTATTGAAAAGAGCCCAGCACCCGATCAACTTCCAACGCTTGGTTTGACAAAGTGGCGCCCACAAGGTGGCGAAGAGCACCTCATCGATCCTGAGACTATTTACCTGTTGCAGCATGCCTGCCAGAAGGGCAGCTATGAAACCTTCAAGGAATACAGCGATCATCTTCATCAGAAGGGTCGTGCGGTTCGCTTGCGCGATCTGCTGGATTTCGTCACCGATCGCACGCCAGTTCCGCTTGATGAAGTGGAGCCTGCTTCCAACATCGTTAAGCGCTTCAATACGGGTGCTATGAGCTATGGCTCCATTTCTGAAGAGGCGCACAAATGCATGGCTATCGCTATGAACCGTTTGGGCGGTCGTTCGAACTCAGGCGAAGGCGGTGAAGATCCCCGTCGTGAAATGCCGCTGCCTAATGGCGATTCGGTCAACTCCGCTATTAAGCAGGTTGCATCTGGCCGCTTTGGCGTAACCAGCCGTTACTTGGTAAGCGCTATCGAAATGCAGATCAAGATGGCTCAGGGTGCAAAGCCTGGTGAAGGCGGCCATTTGCCAGGCAAAAAGGTATATCCCTGGATTGCTGAGGCGCGTCGTTCGACTCCAGGCATTGGTCTTATTTCTCCGCCGCCGCATCATGACATTTATTCCATCGAAGATTTGGCAGAACTCATCTTCGATTTAAAGAATGCTAACCGCAATGCTCGCGTTTCGGTGAAGTTGGTATCTGAAGCGGGTGTTGGCACTATTGCAACGGGTGTTGCAAAGGGTGCTGCTGATAAAATTCTTATTTCTGGTCATAATGGCGGCTCTGGCGCTGCCGCCCGCGACTCTATTTGGCATGCTGGTTTGCCGCTTGAGCTGGGTCTGGCAGAAACGCAGCAAACGCTGTTACAAAACGGCTTGCGTTCGCGTGTTGTCCTGGAAGCTGACGGCAAACTGATGGACGGTAAAGATGTTGCGGTGGCCTGTCTGTTGGGCGCTGAAGAATTCGGCTTTGCGACTATGCCGTTGATTGCAATGGGATGCCTGATGCAGCGCGACTGTCAGCAGGATACCTGTCCGGCCGGCATTGCCACTCAGAATTGTCGTCTGCGCTGCCACTTCCACGGCAAGCCGGAATACGTTGAAAACTTTATGACGTATGTTGCCGAACAGATGCGCGAAGTAATGGCATCGCTGGGCTTCCGCACGGTAGATGAAATGGTTGGTCATCCGGAATGCCTGCGTCAGGTAGAAGTTCCTGGTCATTGGAAGGCAAATCTGATCGACCTTACGCCGGTGCTAACTCCTGGTGTGTGCGAATTTGGTGCGCACATTCCTGGTGCTGCGGGCAAGCATTACCTGCCTGAAATGAAATACGATGTGGCATTGGATAAATCGCTTGATGCAACGCTGTTCCTGCCACTCTCCGAGCAGGCACGCCAGCACATGACGCCCGTTCATTTCCGTGCAGACATCACCAACGTCAACCGTTGCGTAGGTACGCTCTTGGGCTCTGAGGTAACCAAGGTTCATCCTGAAGGCTTACCCGATGGATCAATCATCATTGACTGCGAAGGTTCTGCAGGCCAGAGCTTCGGTGCATTTTTGCCGTCAGGCATCACGCTCAATGTGACGGGTGATGGTAATGACTATTTCGGCAAGGGCTTATCCGGCGGCGTAGTTTCGGTTCATCCGTCAGAGACGGCAACATTTAAGTACGATGAGAACACCATTATCGGCAACGTTGCCTTCTATGGTGCCACCAGTGGTCGTGGCTTTATTAACGGCCTGGCTGGTCAGCGCTTTGGCGTGCGCAATTCTGGCGCAACTATTGTGGCTGAAGGTGTTGGCAATCATGGTTGCGAATACATGACGGGTGGTGTGGCGCTCATCTTGGGCGAAGTTGGCCCCAACTTTGCAGCAGGCATGTCGGGAGGCGTGGCGTATGTGTACGATGCCAAGGGCACGCTGGATAGCCGCTGCAACAAAGATATGGTCAAAATTGAACAGCCGACCAATGACGAGCTGGTCTCTATTCGTGAATTAATCGAAGAGCATGTCAGCTACACGGCAAGTCCGCGCGGCATCAAGATGCTCTACCAATTCGAACGTATTAAGAGTCGCTTCAAGAAGGTAATCCCAGTGGAATATGAACATGTCCTGTCCATTGTGGCTAAGGCTACAGCGGAAGGCAAATCGCATGAAGAAGCCATGGAAGAAGCTTTTGAAGTAGTAGGAAAGGGGAACTAGTCATGGGTAAGGCTGGAGCATATCTGGAACATGATCGCTTGGCGCATGGCGAGCGTTCACCTTTGGAATCCATTAAAGACTTTGACGAATTTGCCGTGCCGCTCTCTGATGAGCAGCAGGAAATTCAGGCGAGTCGTTGCATGATGTGCGGTGTTGCATTCTGCCAGTTCGGCAAGTCCTTTGGTAAAGCCCGCGCATCGGGTTGTCCGTTACACAATCTTATTCCTGAATGGAATGATCTGGTATATAAGGGTTTGTGGCGTGAAGCTGCTCAACGCATGACGCTTACCAATCCTTTCCCAGAATTTACCGGCCGTGTTTGTCCGGCATTGTGTGAGGTTGCCTGTAATTTGGCTTATGTGGATGAAGCCACCACGATCAAGGACAACGAACGCGCCATTTCCGATCATCAGTGGGCAGCAGGTGGACCTGATCCCTTGCCGCAACCAGTTGATGGTGCGCCTCAGGTTGCTGTTATTGGATCTGGTCCGTGTGGCTTGGCGGCTGCGTGGAGCTTGGCGCAGCATGGTTTGCGCGTTACTGTTTTCGAACGTCATGATCGCGCGGGCGGCTTGCTTATGTATGGCATTCCCAATATGAAGTTGCCCAAGACGGTCGTTCAGCGTCGCATTGATTATTTGGCTGAAAACGGTATTACCTTTAAGCTCAATTCCGATGTAACCGATCCTGCCATCGCAGAGCATGTTTGCAACGATTTCGACGCAGTGGTGGTTGCAGCTGGCGCTGCTGATGCGCGTGGATTGGCTGCTCCGGGTGTCGATCAGGACGGCGTTGTGTTTGCGGTTGACTATCTGACCGCTTCTACCCGTTCGGTGCTAGAGGGTGGCGAACCTGCTATTTCTGCCAAGGATAAGGATGTTATTGTTATCGGCGGTGGTGACACTGGCACTGACTGTGTGGCAACTGCTTTGCGCCAGGGATGTAAAAGCATTCACCAGTTTGAATTTATGCCTATGCCGCCCGAAGTACCTGCACCAGACAATCAGTGGCCCGAATGGCCCAATGTAAAAAAGACTGACTATGGCCAGCAGGAAGCAATTCAGGAATTTGGGGAAGATCCTCGTGCTTGGGCTATAGATACTACTGAGATCCTGGGTGAAGATGGCAAGGTCACAGGATTGCGCGTGGTATCGCTGGATTGGAGCGAAGGTTCTCCACGTCGAATGATGGATACCGAACAAACCCTTCCGGCGCAGCTGGTTCTGATTGCCTGTGGTTTTAATGGCCCAGAACGCTCGGTGTTTGAGGCTTTGGGTGTGCGTACTACTGAAGGCGCGCGCGTTCGTCCAGAAATGGTTGGCGCAACGCATAAGGTGGTGTTGGCCGACGGCACAGGCGCTGACACAGGTGCCGATGGTAAAGGCGCTGCAAGCGCCGGTGCTGCGGGCAAGGCGGTGATTTATGCTGCCGGAGATGCACACAATGGTTCTACCCTGGTAGTAAATTCACTTGCCGATGGCTTGGCGTGCGCAAAGGAAGTTGCAGCTGACTTGTTGCCTTAGTTTTGGATGACGTAGCTTATGATGACGTAGCTTATGGCTGGTTTGATTTCGTTTGAGGCAAGCTTATAGATCATATGCTGGGGCGTTTAAGGCTGTTAACCCGACACTGCTTATCACCCGATATGTAACATGCCTAGCTGCTCAATAGAGCGGCTAGGCATGTTTGTCATTATACGTTTTAGTTACTTGACGTATTGAATAACTTCATTTGCGGGGCGGCGCGTCTGATGTGGTTCAAAATGGCTTTGCGCAACTTCGCCAAATTGAATTATCAGAGAAGCACTAAATTCTTTCGGATCCATCAACGAGTGCATTTCCAACAAGCTGTTGAGGGCCTCAATGTCAAAGCCTTCAATCGGGGTAGCGGCAATGCCTAACATGGCAGCGGCGGTGAGCATGTTGGCAAGGGGGATGTAGGTCTGCTTTGCGGCCCATTCATCAATACGCTCTGGTGTGGTCAGCTTGCGACTTTGCTCCTGGAAGTTCTTAAAAGTTTTTTGCATGCCGGCTAGATCGGCTGCGGTGGTGCCTTTGATGTCACACCAGATATGCTTAGCGTAGTCGGAATCGGCGGTAACGCCCTTGCGCGCCAAAATGATAACGGTGCGTGCTGCATTTTGTTTTGCACCCCACGCTACATCTAATATTTCGCTGAGCAAATCGGGGTTTTCTATCACCAAAAACTTCCATGGCTCCATACCAAACGAGCTCGGGGAGGTACGGGCTACTTCCATGATGGTGTTGAAATCTTCTTCGGAAATGCTACATCCAGGTTCGTAACGTTTGCAGGTGAAACGATTATGAAAGGTATTGAGTAATACTTCGCGTACATGATCGGAAGACGCAGATAATTCTGAATGCATTTTCGTGTTCATCTCTAGAAACTCCTTTCGAAGTGAGATATCGTCTTAAGGCAATAGCAACACACTACTTACCTGCTGTTATCTTAGCGCGAAGAGGAGAGCACGGCACATGATTCATACGAATAACCCCGAACGTCATGCAAGTGATACTGTCTTGATGCTTGAAGGCGGTGGCATGCGTGCAAGCTATACGGCCGGCGCTGTTTCCCTTTTGCTTGAGCAGGGCATTACCTTTGATTACGTATGCGGCATTTCGGCCGGCTCAAGCCATACGGTGAATTTCCTTTCGGGTGATATTTGGCGCACGCGCGTGAGCTTTGTTGATCTGGTGACCCATCCTGAATTTGGCGGCCTTAAGACCTTCCTTGAAGGTAAGGGCATGTTTTCTGCTCATTGGATTTATGAGGTGACCGGTCTTCCTGATGGCGCTCTGCCTTTTAATTGGCAGGCGTTTCAGGACAATCCCACTCCGTGCGCTATTCAGGCGTTTGATCGTGATACCGGTGAAACGGTGGTATGGCATCGCGAAGATATGCCCACTCTTGAAGACATGATGCTGCGCGTACGCGCCAGTTCTACCTTGCCGGTAGTTATGCCTCCAGTCACCATTGATGGGCATGTCTACTACGATGGCGGTTTGGGCTATGGCGGAGGTATTCCGCTGCAGTTGGCACTTGATTCGGGTTGTTCGCGCATTTTTGCGGTACTGACGCGACCGAAGGGTTATCGCAAGCCAGCTCCTGATATTGGGCACAAGGACAAACTGTTTGCCGATTTATATCGTCGGTATCCTAAGGTGCGTGAAGCGCTGTTGACGCGCAATGAGCGCTATAACGCCGAGCTGGATAAGCTGGAAAAGATGGCAGAATCGGGCAACATTTACATCATGTATGCCGACAATATGCAGGTCTCGAACAGTACGACCGATCTTAAACGGCTGCGTGCAAGTTATATGGATGGCTATGCGCAAGCTCAAGCAGAGCTGCCAGCATGGCTTGAATGGTTTGGGTTTGATGACAAATAAGGCAATTCAGCACCAAAGTTACATGAAGTGAATGTTTGCGATTTCGAACAGACATCCCCAAACAACGCCACATAATACCAATCCAGCAAGGATCAGTATGTTTTGCTTAGGGCGATGATTTTCGCCAAAGAGGACCAATAATCCTACACCGCAGGCAACTAGCAGCCCACTCATCATGGCACCGGTTCCCAGCATGCCATCAAGATAGAGCTGCGTAATAATAACGCTGGCGCCGCAGTTGGGAATAAGACCTACCAGCGCCGATCCCACAATGGCTATACCTGGATTGGCGGCAAGGAAGCTGGATAATACATCTTCTCCTGCCAGCTCCATTACGCTGACGAGAGCTAGGGAAATGAGATAAATGATAATAGACACCTGTAGCGTGTGCTTGACAGCGCTTAGGGTGATATCTTTCCAGCTGTTGTGATGATCATCAACTGTGCAGCCATGATTGTGGCAGTGATAGTTTGAAAAGGCATGATCCACAGCCTCGTGTATGCGATGGTGCTGCTCGCAATCGCATAGATACTCTTCGTGTGCCTGTTCAATGATGGTATCAGTTGCCTTGAGAGTAACCGGTTCAGTAGGCGAGTCTTTTTCAGTGGTGCTGGAGCATATCTCATCTGGTGTATGGGTGATTGTGCCATGGCTATGAGTACAAACAGACGAATGATTGGGGGTGGTTTCGCTCCCTGCAGGATTGCCGGAGCGTGCCTCCAATGCCGCAAGTGTGGCCCTCTCTTGCTTTAAGCGCGTGCGTAAACGGAAGCGTAATGTGGCATCGACTGCAAAGCCCATGATCATGCCGATAACCACTTTTGAACCAATGATGGAAAGCACAATAACAGGATCTACTTGCTCTGCGATGAAGATGGGCAACATTTCGTCCGAGGTAGACAGAAAGACTGCAAACAATGTGCCCAAGGTGACCGCACGACTCGCATAAAGCGCAGCGCCAGCCGCGGAAAAGCCACATTGAGGAACTGCACCTAGCAGCGCTCCAACCAAAGGGCCTGCAATGCCGGCTTTGCGCACCAAGTTTGCAGCGCGGTTGCCAGCCTTATGCTCGAGAACCTCAAGCAGGAAATATGTCACAAACAGGAAGGGCACCAAATAGATGGTGTCTTCTAGCGCATGTTCTAAAAGATGGGGTATCAGATCCATGGGTGTCTACTATTCCTGTCCGCTGATCGCGTGCGTACTTTGAGCTAGGCATGTTTCGCACAATCCGTAGAACACAGTTTTGGCCGGGTTGATGCGCACGTGATGATGCTCGATAACATGCTCGAAAAAGTGCTGCAATTCGCCACAGTCAATAGGGGAAAGGTCGCCGCACTGTTCGCACTTTAAAAAGAAGTACACATCGTCAGGCGTATCAGCAAGGTAGCGATAGCAGATGCCATCCATGCCTTCAATGGCAGTGCGGGTAATGATGCCCTCTTCTTCGAGTCGTTCCAAATTGCGATAGATGGTTGCAATACCCACCTTCTCGTGACGTGCTTTAAGGGCATTGTCAATATCTTTGATCGTAATAAAAGCTCCCTGATGGGTGCGAATACAATCAAGGATGAGTTCTTTTTGCTTGGTTTTGTATTGGCGAGTAGTGGGCATGGGGCAGACCGTCCTGTGGAGGTAGTCCTTCAAAACCACGATTGAAACGTGCTTCAAAGAACGCAATCAATTTGAAAACGGTTTTCATTTTAGGAGACGAACGGACGGTGTCAATAAATTTGAGAAACTTTCTCAAATCGACAAACGTTGCTGAGTATTAGAAATTGTTAATCGCCCACAGAACGCAGATTCCCACGACAAAAATGATCGCTACAACAACGGCGCGAATAGAAGCATGGCGGTGTTTCTTTGAAGCGCCCGATTGAGGATTGGTAGCTGGATGGTGTTCATCGTCATTTTTCTTGCGATGGGTGAGCCGTTCCCAAGCCGAATCGGATATTAAAAGTCCAGCACCCAAGATAAACCAAACAGCGGGGTGGATACGCAGTACAGGAGTTTCACCAGCTAAAGCGGCAATGCCTACGCAGATTAATACAAAGCCAACAATGGTGGAACCAATCTTCATGCTCAGCACCCAACTCTTTCCCTTGCATTTTTGATGAGAAAAATGTAGCACAGCCTAGTCTGTTGACGCAGATATTCGGGCATATCTTTATGACTGAGGGTGACAATGTTCAATAAATGTTACATCGTTATCAAAATCAGCATGCTGATGTAAGACTTATGACATAATCGGGTGGAAAAGTGCCAATAAGACTTCTATCAGGCTTTTTGGTGTAGTAGAGCAGCATTGCTTGCCAGTTGTGTTGCAGGCAGAGTTTTCGCAAAGCGGGCATAGGCTAAACCTATCATATGCTCTGGTTGCGAACTTAAATATGTTGAAAGGATAGAGGTATGGACGAAGAAAAGAAGGAGCAGTCTGTTCCGCCAGAAGAGACCCCACAATCACCTGAGCCTCAAACATCACAACCCGCACAGCAGTCTACAACAAACACCTTCCCAACATCCCAGCCAGTGCAGAACCAACCCGCTTCCAATACGCCTCCACAACCGGTGCAAGGCCAACCTCAACCAAATACGCCTCCGCAACCGGCACAAGGCCAGCCTGCACAGCCTGCACAGCCTGCACCAAATGTACCCTCGCAGCAGACCACGCCTCCACCTCAGCCTCAGGCACAGCAATCTAGCTCTTCTAAGGGTACGGCTGCTCTGGTGTGCGGCATTTTGGCTATTGTGTTTTGCTGGTTTCCGATTGCTTCAATCGTATTAGGCATTATTGCCATCATTTTCGCGGTGCGTACCAAGAAGGCTTCTGGCAAAAGCGGTAAAACTACTGCTAGTCTCGTGTGCGCCATTATTGGCATGGTCTTAGCAGTAATAATGATAGTTGTTACGCTGGTTGTAGGTTTTGCAACGATGCAGGCTATCAATGACAGTTCCTATACGCCCCAAACTCAGCTGCAGGGTAATGGTTCTCAGAATCGTTATGGCAATGGTGCTGGCAACGGCAACGGTACGGCTACCGGGCAGGATTTAAACGATGACGAACAGGCATGCTGCAATATTGCTCGTCAAGAGATGGATTCTCTAAAAAACCAAGATCCTGCGCGTGTTGATGCTTTGGCGGATCTACTCGATGAAGGTATCGAAGATTTATATGGATTTGACCATGATATTTTAGGTCAAGATCCTCATGATCTAGCTGTGTGGATGCTGACGGATTTTGATTACAAGATCGATGACGTGTACGAAAGCAGCGATAATTCCACCTGTCAGGTGTATATCGATATCACTCAGCGTGACCCCTATGTATTTATCAATACGCTCATCGACGGGCTGAATAACCTTATGAATGATCCAAATGCCGATTCGATGACTTCTCAGCAAGCTATCGATGCGGTTCATAAGTGTTACTCCGATGCTTTGAATGCAAAGGTGGAAATGACCAGCTATTACGCCACCATGAACTTCTATAAGCAATCCGATGGCACCTGGCAGTTAGATGCAGGCGATTGGGAAGATCAGCTTCGCAATATCTTCGGTATTCCTGATCTGTTTTCTCATGGGTACTAATGGATTGGCAAACGCGGGCGATCTGTCTATCTGAGGCAGCGACTGTTCGAGGTGCTGCCTCATGCTGCTCAATAGATTTCGCGCGACTAAGTTGGGTTACGTTTTCATAACAAGGTACGGCAGTTTCCTGTTGGCCTTATGAACTATGAAGAGGACGACTAGCCAAACGCGTCATTCAGTGTGATAGTTAATATTCCAAGCGAAAGCTTGCTGTATTATGCAGCAAGCTTTTTTATCCGCTCTGCCTTGGCTTTTTTGTGAGGCAATACAAGCATTGACGCTTGAGAAGGGATTGTTCTAGCGCGTATGCAGCGTAGAAGCGATAAGCAATCACAGGGTCGTTTGTCTTTGTCCGATAAAGCACGCACTGCAGCACAGAAGGCTGCCTCTGCCATCCCGCGTAAGAAGGCGAAAGCTCGTGGTGTATCGGATACTCATCCCCATGATGCGTCCCATGCACAAGCTTTTCAGGGTGAATACGAGCATCAACACGAGCATCGGAACAATACCTATTACGCGGGATCCGATTCTCCGGTACGTCCGGTCAGCCCTGCGCAGACGCAGGGCAAGCGCCCCCGTCATGGGCGCGGACGCAAGCCTCACAAGCAAAATGTGATCAAGCAAATTATTAACCATTGGTGCAATCGCCTTCTGGGCGTTGTTACTGAAGGTGGCTTTGATCATGAAGAGGAATATGAGTCGCATCGCACGACACGCGACTATATTTGTAACACCATTGGTACGGGCGCCTGGGGCATGGTGTTTCCATTTCTTACGGTTGTGGTAACGCAACTTTCCGGTGTTGAACAAGCTGGTATGTTCTCCATGGCCTTCATCATTGGCACCTTGCTGATGATTGTGGGCAATTATGGTGTGCGCACCTATCAGGTTTCTGATATTGGTGAAACGCATTCCTTTTTCGATTACCAGGTTAACCGATGGATAACGTGCGCCATCATGATGCTGGTTGCCTATGTCTACTGTTCTATCCGTGGATATAGCGATGATATGTTTACCATCTGTATGGCGGTTTGTACCTATAAGATGATTGACGGTTTAGCTGACGTATATGAAGGCCGTCTGCAACAAAAAGATAAGCTGTATTTGGCAGGCATTTCTCAGGCTTTCCGTTCGGTGGTCGTCTTTGTGCTGTTCAGTATTGCCCTGCTGATTACGCGCAATTTGGTGTTCGCCAGCATTGTTATGGCGGTGGCAGCGGCTATCACGTTTGTGGTGCTCACGTTCCCTCTTGCACATCTGGAAACGCCGAAATCGCGAGGGCGTAGCGTGGAAAGTATTATTGCGCTGTTCAAGCAGTGTTTTCCGGTGTTTATCGCACTGTTTATGTATGCCCTCATCGATAACATGCCCAAGTTTGTTATGGAAGGTGTGCTGAGCTACGACAATCAGCTGTATTTCAACGCATTATATTTTCCGGCTCAGGCTATTTTGTTGACGGTTGGTTCGGTATATAAACCGCTGTTGGTGCGCATGGCTCAGATGTGGGCCGATGCCGAAAAGCGCGCCCGTTTCGATATCGTTATCATCGCTATTGTTTGCATGGTGGTAGCACTTACGCTCGTCGTAATTGTGGTTATGGGTTGGATTGGTATCCCCATCATGAGCTTTATGTATGGTGTTGATTTCGAACAGTTCCGTGGATTGAGTTACATCATGATTGCAGCGGGTGGTGTGACGGCTGTTATTGACTTCTTGTATCAGGTGATCACGGTTCTGCGCCGTCAGAAATCTGTAATGAAGCTCTATGTAATTACGTTCGGTTTTTCGCTGTTCGTACCTATTTTATTGATCGATTTCACGGGCTTGCCCGGTGCCGTTATTGGCTATTTGATTGTTATGTCCATTCTTTTGGTCTTACTGGTTTGGGAATACATCAGCATTCGCGTCGATTTGCATCGTCATCCTGAGCGAGTCGAAGCCACTTTAGCGGGCGAAGAGGCAGCGCGTGAAGCCTATAAAGAACGCATGGCACTCGCCCGTGAACGTGAAGAGCGTGCTTCGGCGAGCAGGCCGGTTCGCACGAGCGGCCGCCATATGAGTAACCGCGCGAGCACCCGTGCAAGCAACCGCTCGACCAGCAGCCGCAGGGGCGGCAGCACAGATCCTGTAAGCCCCGTACGGAGTACGCGTGGAGTCGGTCAGGAATATGGGTCACGTGGCCAGCAGTCTAGGCCAGCTCATGCGCAGCTGTCTCGACAGATTCCAACCATACATCAAGATGATGCGCACTTTTCTGGAGATGCTTCGGCGCATCAAGCGCACCATACACGTCAGGAAGGCGATCGGAGTGGTCATCGCCCGGGAGAAATATGGCGCGATGTCGATGGCACACGCGAGATCATTGCTGGAACTGATGAAGATGACGAACGCTAGTAGACGACGCTTGCCAGTAGATAATGAACGCTAGTGCGAACACCGGCAGATGACGAACGCTAGTGCGAATTGTCTTCAAGGTGTTTTATTTCGCGTAGCTGTGTGCTCTTCACTTGATCGGGACTCTTAAGCAGAAGAGGGGCCGCCACGCTGGTGTAGAGGGCTAACCATGCCACAGAAATGCAAAATCCAGCCAATACGTCAGATGCGAAATGCACGCCCAGATAGATGCGACTGATGCCAATGACTACGATGATCAATGCAAAGCAGATGCAGCAAAACCATTTCACGGCAGTACCGCGCTTATACTTCCATACCAGCCAAATGAGCAGACCGAAAAAAGCCATCGCTACCATCGAATGACCCGATGGGAAACTAAAACCAGTTTCTGGAATAAGCATAATGCTCTCAGGACGGGGGCGTTGTACCAAGTCTTTTAAAATCACGTTGAGTATGCACACCAAGATGAGATTGAGTGCACAGAATAGTCCTGGGCGTTTGCCGGGAGCAAATGCAATAATCAATATCAGCATGACAATCAGCGAAAGCGGAGATGCCAGATTGGACATGCTTTCCATAAATGATTGCAGGTTCAACATGCGCATGCCGTCCACGATGGCAGACCAGGCTATTCCGTCAAGCTTCATTAAGTCTTCGCGGGGTTCAAGCACCTTTATCAACAGCGTGAAAAAGATAATGGCGCATATTGAAATAATGACCGCACGTTTATGCTCCACTACAGTAGCCCAAAAGCGCTTGAAAGAAGTTTCGTGAGGGTTATGGCCTTTGGTTGCGTTGCTGGGTTGGTTGGAAGTGGTGTCGTTTTGCTGGGGGTCGCTGGAGTTGGCATGATGGGTATGAGTGCCAAGGTGGGGCATGATAAAGCCTTTCATGGGACAGGATTGTCGTGAGTGTTAAAGGCCCCAGTATACTAAAAAACCCACAGAAACTGTGGGTTGAAAGTTCTGGTAGCCTCGACCGGATTCGAACCGGCGATCTCCGCCTTGAGAGGGCGGCGTCCTAAACCGCTAGACGACGAGGCCATGATTGTAGTTGGCTGGGGTGGAAGGAGTCGAACCCTCACATACGGTACCAGAAACCGCTGTCCTACCATTAGACGACACCCCAATGCTACTGTAATGAGCGCTACCCGATACCTCAGGCGCGAGTAAGTATATTAAGGTGTGTAAGCGAATCCGTCAAGAATAATTTGACCGAAATTGACGAAATTCTTTTACGGCGGGCGTAGCGCTCAGTGCGAAGCTTTCCGGAAACTATCCGTACTACGTGCAACACTAAGTGCAACTTCTCAGACTAAACGCAACAGGTGCAGTTAGTCTGAGAAGTGATCTAGATGTGAACCGTTCGCGATAATGGGCCATTCTTTTTATGAAAAAGGATAGTGTCTGCGTCGAATCCCGTAGGATAAGCAACCAAGCCCACTATGCTATGGGTTCGTAGGATAAATAAAACCCACAGGTCTGTGGGTTTTATTTATGCCACCTGTTGTACGTATCACTGCTCTTTATGGCATTGTGCCGTGGAGGGTGGAGGAAGGACTGGTATGTCGCCAGACGTAGTTATCGAAGCGCTTAAAGCATTATTGCTTGGTATTGTTGAAGGTATTACTGAATGGCTGCCTATTTCTTCCACGGGCCACATGATTTTGGTGGACGAATTCGTTCAGCTCAATGTGTCACCTCAGTTCCTTGAGCTGTTTTTGGTGGTAATCCAGATTGGCTCCATCATGGCGGTTATTATTACGTTCCGTCATAAGTTAAATCCTGTATCGCGTACTAAAACCGACGTTGAGCGCTCCAAAACGTGGCGCATGTGGCTGATGGTGATTATTGGTAGCATTCCAGCGGCGGTATTGGGTCTGCTGTTGGATGATTGGGTACATGATCACTTCTACAGTGCCTGGACCGTAGCTGCTATGCTCATTCTCTATGGCATTATCTTTATTGTTATCGAACGCTATAACCGTCGCCGCAAGGCAGCGGTGTTGGCTACCCCACTCGAGCCTGCTCGCGGCAAACATGCTCGTGTTGAGCCCATTGACAAGGACGATCCTGAAGCTCTCGATAAAGCGATGTTCAAAATCACCGATCCGTATGAAATGGATTGGAAAACCGCCATCAAAATTGGTTGTTTTGAGGTGTTAGCTATAATCCCTGGTACCAGTCGTTCTGGTGCGACGATTATCGGCGGCATGCTGTGCGGTTGCTCGCGTACTGCTGCTGCAGAATTTACCTTCTTTTTGGCTATCCCAGTTATGTTTGGTTGGGGTTTGGTAAAGGCTGTTAAGTTCTTTTTGGGCGGCTTAGTGATGAGCCAGACCGAAATTGTCGTGCTGGTAGTAGGCATTTTGTCCGCGTTCATTATGGGTATGATCGCTATCCGCTTCTTGATGGGATACATTAAAAAGAATGACTTCACCGTATTCGGTGTATATCGCATCATCGTTGGTCTGGTTGTTCTGGGTTATTTCGGTTTGAAGGCCTTGGCTCTTTTCTAAGTGTTGGTGTTGAAGCGAATAGGCTGTTCGGAATCGCATTGAGCCTGTATCTGACATCACATCAATTTTTATACAACCGTTAAGATGGGTTGTATGGGTCGGTGGTATCCTGTGAACATGATGAAGAAGCAAAAACATACGCATAGTATTCCTGAAGAGGAAAAAGTAGAGCTGCGCAAAAAGACCAACACGTATATCTCTCGCTATTGTGGCTATGCGGCGCTGGTTATTATTCTGGTAACGTTTGCTTCGTTTATTCTGGGGCATGGCAATTATTTCTTTTCGCAGCTGGGCATCATGGCATCTATTGCACTGTTAGCCATTGCGGTAATCAATGATCCCGATCGTCATTAGGCTATTTCTTGAAGGAGATTAATCCTTGTCGGATTGATCGTCGCAGAAATGGGCTGAACCGAACGGGCTGAATCGAACGGGCCACATTGAATGGGTCGAATCGCCACTGGGTCAATTTTGGGTCAATTTTCACTAGGGGAGGAACTGAAATGTCGGAACAGGCCGAAGCGCTCGCAAAAATCGAAGCTATTCGTAAGCAAATCGATGAAGCCGACAAGAAGTTGGTAGCGCTGCTGAATG
Source organism: uncultured Coriobacteriaceae bacterium (assembly GCA_900539675.1). GTDB lineage: Bacteria > Actinomycetota > Coriobacteriia > Coriobacteriales > Eggerthellaceae > Anaerotardibacter. Next base: position 56,540 of record UQDJ01000004.1, read on the forward strand.
AGCGCAGCAGCTATTCGCTGGCTATTCGTAAATTAAAGCCTGCTGCTGGCATGCAATCGGTATATGACCCCAAGCGTGAACAGGAAATTCTTGAACGCATCTGCGCTTATAACGAAGGCCCTATGCAGGATGAAAACCTTAAAGAGTTATATTCCACTTTACTCAAAGTGATGAAGGAAGTTCCTGCGCAGGATTAAAGACGAAACGGTGCAAGCCGCCACCTAGCTTATGAAAGAAACGAATTGAGTTGGGGTAAGCTAGCGTGGCGGCTTGCGCTTTGAAATACCTTGTCGCGGCTGCGTTTAATCTGCAGCAGCGAAGCGATCAACGACGTAGCGCGTGATATCAGAGCGATTAATCATGCCAACCATCTTTCCTTGATCTAGCACAGGTGCCTTCTTGAGGTGGTGCGTGGTAAGTAAGGTGCATACATCACGCATGTCGTCGCCTATCTTAACGCTCAGCACATTCTTTGTTGCCAGCTCGCCAACGACGGTGTTTTGCAAAGCTGCCAGCTTTTCGTCAAACTGTTCATCGCGACCCTGTTCAGCAACCGCATAAAAGCTGGTAAATGTGGGGTGCTGATGGGAAATGGTGCCAATAATGTCGCCGTCGCTCACGAAACCAACAAGCTTGCCGTCTGCACTCATGACAGGTGCACCGGAGATCCCCTTTTCAGCAAAGAGCTTCAGCGCATCAAGGGCACTTTCGGTTTCGGATATGGCATATACATCGCGTTTCATAAGCTGCTCCAAAACGGGATTCACATCTTCAGGGGTGCATGCTATGCCAGCGGCTGTGCTTGCTGTCATAACAGCGGGGGATGTTCCAGCGCTGTGTGAGGAGCAGGCGCTTTGGGGCTGAGCGCTTTCGTTTCGCGCAGATTGATGTTCGCCTGTGCTCGCACCAGCGCCAGTCGGTTTTTTGATACGGAGTGCAAAGAGCAGACCCAAAAAAGCTAATACAAAGGTGAAAATAAAGCCATAGTGAGAGCCCTGCGTAAAGGCAAGAGCGCTATCGGTCCCACCTGAAGTAAAGTAGGCCGATTGGCCAATGGCAAGCAAGCTTGTTGCTGCCGCGGTACATACGGCACCTAAGACCTGTTGCATGGTGTTGAGCATGGTGGAGCCATCGGTCGAAAGCTGGTGAGGCAAAGATGCCAAGGCGTGGCTTTGGCAGGGAGACATGGCCAGAGGAACGCCAATCATCATGATGATGTGGCACATGATGACATAGCCTAGCGAGGTCTGCGGTGTGGTCAAAAGAAGAAGGCCGGCCCCAACCAGGGAAAACGCAAAGCCAATAAGAGCAGGAATGCGCGCGCCAATTTTGTCGAACAAATTGCCAGCAAACATACTCACAATGGCATTTACGATGCCACCTGGAAGCATAACGATACCAGTGAAGGCTACGGCAAGCAGCATGCCATTTTGATAGAACTGGGGCAGCACATACATTGCCGAAAGGGTAATGCCAAAGTTCAACATCATACAGATGGCTCCAACCCGGAATCCCTGCAGACCAAATACGTGCAGATCTATTACGGGTACCTTCATGCTGAACTGACGCTTTGCGTAAATGGCTAAGCACACAATACCTATGAGTAAGGCGCCCAAGGTGGGTGCGGAGATCCAGCCAAATAAGCTGGCAACGCCAGCGCCGAAGACTACGCCACCAAAGCCAAGACACGACATAATAACTGACAGAGGATCAATCGCTGGACGGGTTAGCTTGTAGGGGTTAACTTCAAATTTCAAGGCGAACACGATGCCAACAAATAAAACGATGGCAAAGCTGAAGAAAATCCAACGCCAGGACAGTGCTCCCAAGATGATGCCGGATAGAGTAGGCCCGATGGCAGGCGCAAACATAATTACTAGGGCAGAAACTCCCATGGCGGCGCCAATTTTATGGGGTGGGATAACTTCCAAGACCATAGCAAACATGGTGGGCAAAATTAGGCCAGTGCCGATGCCCTGGATAAGACGCCCAATCAAGGTCACTTCAAAGTTGGGTCCAAAGCCACTGATCAGAGAGCCAACCAGGAAAGCGCCAAGTGCGAAAAGAGTCAACTGACGAGCCGTTACCCATTTCAAAAGCAAACTGGCAAAGGGCAAAACAATGCCGATGACCAGCATATAGCCAACAACAAGCCATTGGGTCAAAGAAAGATCAATACCAAAAGCAGAGGAAAGCTGTGGCAGAGCAATGTTGAGGGATGTTTCGCTGTACATGCCGGTAAACGCTCCCAAGTATAAGCCCATCAGGGCAAGATAGGGATGTGGTACCTTCACGCGTGCTTGGGGGAGAGAACTTTGCTGGGGAGTGCTCACAAAATTCATTCCTTTCTTCAATTTTGAATTTCCTTGCAATGCCTGCGTATTCTTTGTAGTGCATTTTGGCCTGGTGTGGTGTGCCTTGGCCATACGCATGCATTCAAGGCTTGCAGCAGCGCAGTGATGTGCACCTTGGCACGGGCACATCATGGTTAAAGAGCCGCTTCCCAAGAACCCAGATGGGTTTGTAGGCCGGTCCTCCAGCAGATTCTTGGAGGTCAGAGAAGCCCTGATGCGTTGTGCGTGCCAGCGCATCATGCGCGCAACAAAAAAGCGATCGCAACGGCTTTTGTTAAAGCTCGCTACGATCGCCACATGCTGCAATTTTTTACAAGGCAAAT
>UQDJ01000005.1 GCA_900539675.1 uncultured Coriobacteriaceae bacterium
GCGGTACGCGAGCTGGGTTCAGAACGTCGTGAGACAGTTCGGTCCCTATCCTCCGTGGGCGTAAGAGAATTGAGAGGATCTGTCCCTAGTACGAGAGGACCGGGATGGACGAACCTCCGGTGTCGCAGTTGTCAACCAATGGCATGGCTGCCTAGCCGCGTTCGGATGAGATAACCGCTGAAAGCATCTAAGTGGGAAGCCGACCTCGAGATGAGTTCTCTTTTTGGTAAGGCCACTTGTAGACTACAAGTTTGATAGGCCGCAGCTGTAAGGCGTGCAAGCGCTTCAGGCGAGCGGTACTAATCGGCCGAGCTCTTCATCTTTAGTATTTGATTATCACGATCGAGACACTAAACAGTGCGCTATGTAACCCCCAAGGTACTCTGAGAAGATACCTCACATGATGAACTTGACATAAGCATAAACACTTATGCAGTATGGACATTCAAGTTTACTTGAGCGCCCTGCATGAGCGGAACCATAGAGGGAAGGATCACCCGATCCCATTCCGAACTCGGTAGTTAAGCTTCCCTTCGCCGAAAGTACTGCGGTGTAGTCCGTGGGAGGATAGGGCGTTCTGCTCATGCAGGGCACTTTTGTTTTATCATGTCGCATATATTTCTTAAGTTTTATGTATCTATCAACCGAAAAGGTGGGCATGAAGTATAAAGAAAAGCTTCAGCAGGCTAACAGGGAAGCACGGGGAGCTGTTATTGCGCTGTTTCTTACCGTTATCGTGTGGATCGTAGCCGGTTTTGGTGTTTCCTCGCTTGATATTGTGATCTTTAATACCCCTTTATGGATTATTACCGGTTGCTTTGGTACCTGGATTTTCGCCGTGGTTGCTGCCATCTATTTGAGCAAATTTGTATTTAAAGACGTGGATCTGGATGAAGAAGACATAGTCACTAATCAGAGCTCTGAGAGTGACTCATCCTTCACTACTTCTTCTCTTACATCTGCTGCCAATGAAGGTAGCATACCCATTGCTGCTGATGCAACACATCCCTCTTCAAAGGGAGGTAACCAATGAATGGCAATCCAGCTACGCTTCTCCCGGTTGCATTATTTCTTGTTCTTGGTTTAGGCCTTACCTTTCTTATTCGCTATCAGTCTCGTAAAAACAGACAGAATGGCTTTGTATCAGAGTATTTCATTGGCAGCCGCAGCTTAGGCGCTTTTGTGCTTGCTATGACCACGATTGCCACGTATGGTTCCGTGAGCTCCTTTGTGGGTGGTCCTGGCCAGGCTTGGAATGTTGGTTTTGGTTGGGTATACATGGCAACCATTCAGGTTACTGCCCTGTTTTTGTTGTATGGCATTATGGGTAAAAAGATGGCCCTGGTTTCGCGCAAACTTGGGGCTATTACCGTTATTGATGTATTACGTGCAAGGTACAATTCCAACGCGCTTGCCAATACGGCTGCTATTGTTATTGTTCTCTTCTTTGGTGCCACTATGGTGGCTCAGTTTGTGGGGGGCGCCAAATTATTTGAAGCGGTAACGGGCTATTCCTATGAAGTTGGGCTAGCTATCTTTGGTATTGCGGCAATTCTTTTTACTGCTTTAGGCGGATTTCGCGGCGTTGCTTTCGTTGATACCCTGTGTGGCATTGCTATGATTGTTGGCATTTTTGTTCTAGCCGGTGGCATTTTGCATGCTGGTGGAGGCTATACGAACATTATGGCTAACTTACAGGCCAACAACCCTCAGCTTCTTGAACCGTTAGGGGGCGGGGATATGCCGGTGGGCTTGTACTTTACCCAGTGGCTTTTGGTTGGCGTGTTTACGTTTTGCTTGCCTCAATCGGTTGTTCGTTGCATGGGCTACAAAGACTCCAAATCCCTTCGTCAAGCGATGATCATTGGTACTATTATCATCGGTGCCATGATGATTGGGGTTACCGCATTGGGCGTATTAGCAAAAGGTATATTGCCCGCTGATATCTCTGCTTATGGAAACAGCGTTGATAACATTATCCCTCTAGCAATTGTTCAATCATTGCCCCCTTGGCTTGCCGGTGTTGCCATTATTGGCCCTGTTGCAGCTTCTATTTCTACGGTGGCCTCCCTTCTTATTTCCTCTTCGTCGTCCATTATTAAGGACATGTTTTTACATTACCGGGAACAGAAGCATGATGTTCCCAGCGGTAAACAGGTTGCACGCTATAGCCAGGTGTTTACCTTTGTAGTTGGCGTTATTGTATTTGTGTTGTCAGTAGTGCCACCTGATGTGATTTGGAAAATCAACATGTTTGCTTTTGGCGGTTTGGAAACGGCCTTTTGCTGGGTATTGGTGATGGGTCTGTTCTGGAAGCGTGCCAATAAAGCAGGAGCGATACTTTCGATGGTGTTAGGAACGGTGGCATACTGCGCTACTATGGCGGCCGGTATTACCTTCTTTGGCCTGCATCAAATTGTTATTGGTATAACCGTGTCGTTCGTTGCGATGGTGGTAGGCTCGCTGGTATTTAAGCCAAAAGATAAAGAAACAGAAAAGAAGACCCAGCTGATCTTTTTTGGAGAGTAGTTTGGCCGCAGAGGCAGCATAGTAAGACGGTCGCTTAATGGTAACACCGTAGGGCTGTCGTCCAGTGCCAGCATAGTAGGCAGCCGTTCAAGGCGTTGTTAAAGCTAGTGTTGCGGTTGCGCGTTCTGGGCACGTCTGAGGTGTTATTTCAACCGTCTGCAGGTATTGGCCATACTTGGCAGTTTCTTATTTTTCCCTCATGATACAGTTCATTCAATTATCCATGTACGTTCTGGAAAGGAATGGGCTTTATGGGAAGGGTTTATAACTTTTCTGCTGGTCCAGCGGTTCTTCCTGAAGAAGTTCTCAAGGAAGCTGCTGATGAAATGCTCGACTACAAAGGCTGCGGCATGTCAGTGATGGAAATGAGTCATCGCTCTGCTGCATTTAAGGAAATTATTGAGTCAGCAGAATCCGACCTGCGTGAGCTCATGGGTATTCCGGACAACTATCGTGTTCTGTTTTTGCAGGGTGGTGCTACTCAGCAGTTTGCGGCCATTCCAATGAATCTGATGCTTCACGGCAAGGCAGACTATATTGTTTCTGGTTCGTGGTCTAAGAAGGCTTATAAAGAAGCTCAAATCTTTGGTGACGCACGATTGGTGGCATCGAGTGAAGATAAGAACTTTTCGTATATCCCCGATGTTGACAGCTTGACGTTTGATCCAGAGGCAGATTACGTCTACATCTGTGAAAATGAAACCATCTACGGCACGCACTATCATAAGCTTCCCGATACGGGACAAGTGCCCCTGGTAAGCGATATGTCTTCGTGCTTCTTATCTGAGCCGGTTGACGTTTCCCGCTATGGTGTAATTTATGGTGGCGTTCAGAAAAACATCGGTCCTGCCGGCGTGGTTATCGTTATTATTCGCGACGATTTAGTTCACGATGAGTGGCTGCCCAATACGCCTACCATCATGCGTTACAAGACTCAGGTAGATGCGGATAGTATGTCGAATACGCCGCCTTGCTATGGCATTTATATTTGCGGCAAGGTATTCAAGTGGCTCAAAGTCCAGGGTGGTTTAGAGGCTATGAAAAAGCGCAACGAAGAAAAGGCTGCGCTGCTCTACGATTACTTGGATTCCACCGATTTCTATACCGCTACCGCTCGCAAAGAAGATCGTTCCATCATGAATGTTCCGTTTATTACGGGCAATGCCGATCTGGATGCTGAATTTGTTAAGGGTGCAAAGCAGCATGGCATTGAAAACATCAAGGGGCATCGCAGCGTTGGTGGCATGCGTGCCAGCATTTATAATGCTATGCCTATTGAGGGTGTACAGGCGCTTGTGGACTACATGAAAGAATTTGAACGTGCACACAGCTAAGACAAGTCGGCTAGGTGAATCCTGGCTACGCGCTAATTGCTAAGCAAAGCGGCTGTATTAATCGCTAAGACAAGCGATTGTGCTAAACAAGAATAACTAAGCGCTCGGTGATATTTTTCCGGGCGCTTAGTTGTCTGATGTGGGGTGTTTTATGCCGGCATCAAGGTCATCTGACCATTTGGCTTCGGGTAGATTGCTGGGATGTTTTTGGAAAGCAGGGGCTGTGCCTGCTGCCGTTTGTTCAATGAGGGCATCGTATCCTTTAAGCGCTGCAAAGGGCATGAACTGACGTGCCCTATCTGGATGATCTGCTGCACTATGGTACGGTTCGTGTCGTAGTTTTTCCTCGATAGCTTGAAGAGTTTTTCTGCGATGGTCTGCTTCGGCAGCAGAGCAGTCTTGTAGTAGATAGGCTTCAAGATCTTTAAGGGAGGCATCCTTCTTTTTGGTGGTGTCTTCGCTGTGCGCTGTACTCCTGTGCATGCCTGAGCCATCCGCGGTGTGCTTCGGTAGGTTGTTATACGGAGGCAGATCGGTGTTGTTATGCACGATGTCCTCCAATTTGAGTATTGCGCTCTTGAAGCGTTGCCTTCTGTTGCAGGCTGGTGCCTTTTAATAGCGCGTTTTTACCGAACCTGTTATGGATATCCAAAATTGCACGCTGGCGCTGCCGTTCTTTTTCTTCTGCCTCGGTATCATCAAACAGGGTGGTGGTTGCGCAGTCTTCTGGCAGCAGATCACCCATACCAATGCTGATGCGTCGAATTTGCTGGTGTGGATCTACTAAGTTTTGATAGAGGGCGTCAAATTCGCTCTGTAATACCTTGGCTGAATTGGTGCGTCGGTTCAAGCGATGAGACACGTTGGCACTGGCTGCCCGATAGCGCTCATAAGCAGTGGCAGCACCACTTTGCTGCCCGTGAGCTGAATAGCCTACATATAGCGATAGATGATCAGTGACAAGGTGCTTTTCAACCAAGTCCAACGCGCTGGCATCCACCATTTCGCGCAAACAGATGCGTGCCTCATCGCAGGTATAGTCGCAGGGGAGTACTTGGCCGTTTGCAATGGAATGGCCCTTGGGAATGTATGAGCGGATTTCTGCGATGCTGCAGGGTTCTTGTCCCCAAGCGTGATCAATTAAATATTCGGCATTCACGCCGAATTCCTTGTATAAGGTTTCTTCTGGTAGCGCGCAGATGCCGGCTAAATCATAGACGCCATATTTGCGCAGGCGCCGCGCGATCCCCTGTCCAATGTTCCAAATATCAGTTATGGGCCGATGAAACCAGATGGTGCGTTTGAATGTTTCTTCATCCAGATAGCCTATGCCGCTTGGGGTGTGCTTGGCGGAAATATCGAGAGCAATTTTCGCCAAAAAGAGATTGGTACCAATGCCGGCGGTTGCCGGAATACCCGTTTCTTGTTTGATCATCTGCAGCAGTTCCACAGCAAAGGCTCGAGGTGTGGTGTGATAAAACGACAAATAGGGCGTGATGTCAATGAAGCATTCATCAATCGAATACACATGGATGTCATCAGCGCTGATCTTCTTGAGATAGAGCGAATAGATGTAGGCCGACATTTCCATATAGCGCCTCATACGGGGAGGCGCTATGAGGTAGCGAACATTGTTGGGAATTTCGAACAGGCGGCAACGATTTTTGATGCCAAGCTTTTTCATGGCAGGTGTGATAGCCAGACAAATGGTGGTCTTAGTGCGCTCGTAGTCGGCCACCACCAAGTTGCACGTCATGGGATCCAATCCGCGGTCAACACATTCAACACTGGCGTAAAACGATTTGAAATCGATACATACAAACCACTTGGTTTGCGGGTGTTGGCTATGTGATGAATTGGCGTTCATATGTGTGTGACAAGGGTGCGCAAGGGTGTCCAATAAATGCTCCATAGTGCATGGGCGTGCAAGGGCGTAACTTAGAGCTCCACGCGTCCAAACTTTGCCAGGATCTCTGAAGCGGCGGTGCAGGATGGGCAATCGCAAAACTTTGCACCTTCAGCCTTGCGTTTCTTTTGTACTGCAAGACCCGCAGCAGCTTTTTCTTCACCGAAGAGTTCTTTGGCTGGGCCTTCCAAAAATTCGATTAAGCCATCAATGGTGCGAGGACGGCCGTCGAGGTAGTTTACGAAGGTTTCAGTTGCTTTTTCAACCGCGGCATCGCTGTTATCTTCAGCGACGGCTTTAAGCCAAGCACGCGCTGCATCTTTGGTTTCCTGCTTGCTGGAATCGGCGGTTGCCAAAATGTTGGCACGCTGAGCAACGTAATCAAAAGTGTCTTTGTCCATGGTGATCCCCCTTAACTATGAATACTTACGTTCAAACACCTGCAGTGGTTGCAGTGGTGTTCCTAGTTCATGATAGGTGATTTAAGAGGGGTGTAGATTACTTTCAACAGATTAATCAGCCAAGCTTTCTAAAGGCAAGATGGGGGCAATTTCATAAACTAACGGCACTATATGGAGGTATACAGGGGAGGTATACAGAGAGGTATACGGATAAGTACACAGAGAGGTACAGCTATTACAGAAAGCATCAAAGGCAAGCAGGGTCTGCGCAATGCGTAAGGAAAGCTGAATCTTTCTATCTTTTTGTTCCCATTTTGTTTACTTCCACTATCATGAAGAACGGTTTATAAGCAACGTCAAGGCGGTAGTATGATTTCGTTTAATATTCCTCCGTATGTGGGAACAGAACTTTCCTACGTCAAGCAGGCTGTTGAAAATCATAAGATCTGTGGCGATGGCCCGTTTACTAAACAGTGCCATGCATGGCTTGAAGAGCATTTGCCCTGTCAAAAAGCACTTCTTACCACCAGTGGTACCACGGCGCTTGAAATGGCTGCTATTTTGTGTGATTTAAAGCCGGGTGATGAGGTTATTCTTCCCAGCTATACGTTTTCCACGACGGCAACCGCCTTTGTTTTGGTGGGAGCCAAGCTGGTATTTGTGGATGTTCGCCCTGATACGATGAATATCGACGAAACGAAAATCGAAGCTGCTATCACCGATAAAACGCGCGTTATCGTGCCGGTTCATTATGCGGGTGTGGCCTGTGAAATGGACACCATTATGGATATTGCCGCCCGTCATAACCTGAAGATAGTTGAAGATGCTGCCCAGGGCGTTATGTCTTCTTATGAGGGACGTGCCTTAGGCACCATTGGCGATTTCGGCTGTTTTTCATTCCATGAAACCAAGAACTATTCCATGGGCGAAGGTGGCGCGCTTATTATCAACAAGCCTGAATACAATGATCGGGCAGAAATAATTCGCGAAAAGGGAACCAATCGCTCCCGTTTCTTCCGCGGCCAGGTTGATAAATATACATGGGTCGATTATGGAAGCAGCTATCTGCCAAGCGATATGAATGCCGCCTATCTTTGGGGCGAACTAGAGGTGGCAGACACCATTAACAATGATCGTCTTGCTTCATGGCAGCGCTATTGGGATGCCTTTGCGCCGCTTGCACAAGCTGGGCGTGTGGAACTGCCGGTGGTGCCTGAGGGCTGTAAGCACAATGCTCATATGTTCTATTTGAAGTGCAAGGATCTTACCGAGCGCACGGCGTTTATTGACTATCTAAAGCAGCAGGGTGTTCAGGCGGTGTTTCATTACATTCCGCTCCATTCATCGCCTGCAGGCATGCGCTTCGGTCGCTTTAACGGGGTTGACGTATTTACCACCTCAGAAAGCGATAGACTGGTGCGTCTGCCTCTGTATTATGGACTGACCCAGGAAGATCAAAACCAGGTAATTGCGGCGGTGATGGCGTTTTATGAATAGCGAATCAGCCGCAGCAAACACACCACTTGCAGGCAGCAATACGGCCGCAGGTGACGCTACCGCTTCGAGCGAAACTGCCGCATGCGACGCTACCGCTTCGAGCTCATCAGCCGCATGTCATGCGCAGCATACCGTTTCGGTGGTTATTCCGTGCTACTACTCTGAAAAGATGATTGCCGAAGTGGTGCATCTTACGCGAAAGGTGCTGGTTGAAGCTGGGTATGATTACGAATTCGTACTCACCAACGACGGTTCAACCGATGGAACATTCGCTGAAATTGAAAAGCTTCATGCTGAAGATCCGAAGGTTATCGGCATCAATCTGGCCAAGAATTTTGGCCAACATAGCGCTATTATGGCGGGCTTGCGTCATGCAACGGGCGATTTGGTCATGCTTATGGATGATGACATGCAAACGCATCCCTCGCAGTGCATGAAAATCTTAAAGCCTATGGATGATCCGGCCGATTATGACGTGGTATTTGCCACCTTTCCCGATCATCATGAAGCATGGTGGCGTCTTTTAGGTTCGCGCTTTACCGATTGGAGTATGCGCGTGCTAACCAAGCGCCCCAAAGAAATAAAGTCGAGCAACTTCTTGGTTATGCGTGGCTATATTGCCAAGCAGATTACTGAATATACCGGCCCGTATGTTTATATCCAAGGATTGTTGTTCCGTGCAACGAATCGCATGCTCAATGTGCCAGTCAAGCATTTTGATCGCGAAGTGGGCTCGTCAGGATATACCCTTAAAAGCCTAATTCGTCTGTGGTCAACGGTGTTGAATTTTTCTATGGCTCCCTTGCGCTTTGCGGCAGTGATTGGTGCCATTCTAGGTGGGCTGGGCGTACTTGGTGCCATCTTGCTTATTGTTCAGCGGGTCACTGACCCAACAATTCAGCAGGGGTGGAGCTCTCTTATGGTGACCATGCTGGGTTGTTCTGGTATTGTAGTACTGTTTTTGGGACTTATTGGCGAATACTTAGGTCGTTTATTTATGACCATCAATAAGGCGCCCCAGTATGTGCTTCGTGAAGTTATTGGTGGCAATGAAGAAGTTGCCCCGCACGACACTGCTGAAAAGCGTCGCCGTAGGTCATATTAGTACTAGATATTACAGGCTTAGAGAGTTCGACCCTATGACAACACAACAGCATAACCATCGTCTCGTTATTTTAGGTTCAATGCATGAATTCGTTGAGCTGGTTCGCGTGGCGCAGGCGCGCGGCATTTATGTCATCGTTTGCGATGGCTATGACGATGGTCCAGCTAAATTGGTTGCTGACAAAAGCTATACCATCAATGTGCGCGATACCGATGCCATTGCCCAGATGTGCAAAGACGAACAGGTTGATGGTATTGTGGCATCCTTTTCCGATTTGCTGGCAGAATGTCTGGTAAATATTGCCGATAAGGCGGGATTGCCCTGTTATTGCACACCTGAAAAATTCGCCAATTTACGTGAAAAGAATCGCATGAAGCGCATGTTTGCTGCGTTGGATATTCCTACACCTTCCTGCATTGAAGTGCACAAGGAAACCATCGCACAAGATATTGCAAAGGTAGGTTTACCCTGTGTGGTGAAACCGGTTAATGGGTATGGCTCACGTGGCATCTATCGCTTTACTACACTAGAGGAAATTGAAGCTCATTTTGATGAGATAGCTTCTTATTCCAGCTTTGATTATATTTTGGCCGAGCATTACAACAGCGGTTACGAATTCAATATGATGAGCTGGATCGTGGATGGAAAACCGTGTGTGATCAGCATTGCTGATAGGGAAAAATCGGTCGAAGTACCCGACGCTATTCCTCATGTGAGTCGCGTGGCGTATCCCAGCCGCCTTATTTCTGAGGTATACGATGAGGCTTGCAGCATTGTTGAAAAGGTTGCTGGCTATGTGGGTATGAGCGAAGGACCGCTTTCCATGCAGTTTTTCTACACGCCCGATGCCGATGTGACGCAAGGGGAAAGTCGCCTTCAGGTCTGCGAAGTTGCAGGCAGACTGTTCGGCTACGAACATGAACTGGTGACACTAGCCAGCGGGCTGTCTATTGAAGAACTGCTTATTGATTATGTATATGACAAGCCTGCCATGAAAAAGCGGATGCGTGCCCATTCGCCATTCTTTACCTCTTGCAGCGCAGGATTGTATTTCCATGGTCATGAAGGCAAAGTGGCCCAGGTGATAACCCCTGATGTGCCGGGCAATGTGAGTGAAATTTTGGATTATTACGCACCGGGAGAGTGCATTAAACATGGGGTGGGTGCAAAGCCTTATGTCGTGCGCTATTATCTGACAGCCGCCGATCGCGCCACGCTAGATACCGTTACCGAGCAGCTTTTTTCCGATGTGCGCGTTTTGGATCCTCGAGGCAACAATTTGCTTTACCGTAATCAAATGACTCGCTATTAGCATTTATAAAATCGACGATTATAAGAAATTCGAGGCATGTAATGGAGTTTACCCCGCTTTCCCTGCTATACGATGTGTGCATTATTTCAGCGCTGATTGTTGTTGCAAAAATTATTCGCGCGAAAGTGACACTCCTTCAAAACCTCTATATTCCCACTGCTCTTATTGCAGGTTTTTTGGGCGTGATATTAGGCAAGTATGGCTTTGATGTATTGCCCTTAAGCGATCAGGCTGCCAATTATGCCGGTATTTTAATTGCGGTCTTATTTGCCACCATGTATTTGGGAAAGCGTGAAAAGTCTAGCTTTAAAGAGATGTTTAAGAGCGTAGGCGATACGTTCCTGTTAAATGGTGCGGCAGAATTGCTGCAGTATGGCATTGCGCTGGTGGTTGGCGCACTGCTGTTTTCGTTTATCTTTACCGATGTAATACCCTGGTTTGCCATTATGATGCCAGGCGGTTTTGTAGGCGGCCATGGTACGGCTGCTGCTATGGGCGCGGTGTTTGAAAATGCTGGCTGGGATAACGCTATTACCATCGGTCAGACGTTTGCTACCTTTGGTTTGTTGGGTGGCATTTTTAGCGGTATCGCCGTTATCAACTATTGTGCGCGTAAGGGCTATACCACCGAAATTAAGCGCATTGGGGATATGCCAGAAGAGTTCAAGACCGGTTTAGTGCCTGAAGGCAAGCGCCTTTCTATGGGTGAAAACACCATTAATCCTATGTCGCTTGATCCTATGGCTTGGCATTTAGCACTCATTCTTGTGGCCGTGGGCGGCGCGTATCTTATCAATGAAGGCTTAAAGATCATCATTCCACAGGTATCCATTCCGGTATATGGCATTGCGCTCATTGTGGGCGTCTTGCTGTTTTCAGTGCTGCGTTGGATCAAGCTGGACAAGTATGTGGATGGCAACGTTATTTCCCGCATGGGAAGCTGCGCTACCGACTATTTGGTTGCCTTTGGCGTTGCTACGATCAACGTTGATGTAGTGCTGCAATATTGGGCTCCCATTGTGGTGTTGTGCTTGTTGGGCTTTTTCAGCGTTTGGTTTTATTTCTTTGTTATTTCTCGCCATCTGTTCCGCGATCACTGGGTGGAACGCGGCATCTATATTTGGGGTTGGTCTACAGGCGTTATGAGCATTGCCGTATTGCTGCTTCGCATCGTGGATCCTGAATTTAAGACGGGCGTATTGGAAGATTCAGGTTTTGCGTGGATCTTTGTATCGTTTATCGATGTAGCATTGGTTACCTTCTTGCCGTTATTTGTCATTCAAGGTGCTGGCCTTGCAGCAGGGGCAGTGTGCTGTTGTATTGCATTGGGCATGCTTGGCTTGGCGGCAGGTATCTATGGCGTATATAACAACAAGCGGCAAAAGGTATTTCCCAAAGCGCGTTAGTGAGCAGATCAGAATAGGATGTCGAGTATGACGAAAAAGCTTAACAAACGCGCCAGCGTATTGATAGCACTTCATATCCTGTTACTGTTTTATTCGCTTTCAGGTATTTTCAGTAAAAATGCGGCCTACCAACCCTTTTTGAGTATGCCGTTTATTCTGCTGTATGCCGGCATGCTGATGGTGCTCTTTGTCTATGCCATTGGTTGGCAGCAGATTATCAAGCGTCTGCCGCTTACCTTAGCTTTTGCCAACAAGGCAGTTACAGTGGTGTGGGGTATTTTATGGGGCGTGCTCATTTTCCATGAGCAGCTCAATGCGCAGATGGTCATAGGAGCCATCCTGGTTATTGCCGGTATTGTTTTGTACTCATTTGAAGATGGCAGACAAGCTGCTGCTGAGCAAATAGCTAAAGCGTCTCAGGCACGGGTAGAAGCAGCTAACAAGGAGCGTGAGTAAGCTATGAACACGCTTGTTGTCTATGCCGGTATCTATCTGTTCGGAGTTTTTATCAGTGCTATTTCTCAGGTGCTGCTTAAAAAGGCAGCTATGCGAACCTATGAGAGCACGATAAAGGAATACCTCAACCCGTTTGTTATATTTGCCTACACCATTTTTATTGTGGCAACCCTTATGACGGTTATTTCGTATAAGGTGGTGCCTCTTTCTCTAGGTCCTATTCTTGAGGCAACCAGTTATATCTACATAACCGTGTTCGGCGTGGTTATTTTTAAAGAGCACCTCACCAAGTTAAAAGTGCTTGCCTTAGGCCTTATTATTGTGGGCATTTGCGTGTACGCTTCAGGCTTTTAAAAAAATAGTTTGCTTCTTTGCGCTGGTGTAGGTATATCTGCATCAGGCTTACTTTTGCGTTGGTGAGGCACTTCTGTACGTGACTTGCTTCTATGCGTAGGGCAGAAGCAAGTCAGATCTCGTTTTATTTATGCGTTGCTGTGGAACTTCCACACCTGGTATACGTCATCAGGATTTGCTCCCTGGAAGGTTTCTACCACTTCCATGGTGGCATCAGGGTAGTAATGCTGTTTGATAAGCGTCAGGGTAAATTCGGGTAGATACCCATCTGCTGCTTCTGAAATAACAAGATAGGCGTTGGGATTGTCCGCCAGTCCCTTGACCGCATTTCCCATGTTTACCCTTTCGCGGTTAGCCATGGTAAAGGGCGCACGATCGCTCCATCCACCTAAAAAGAAATTCTTAGCCAACAATTCTTCTGAGGGTAAAAACTTAAGGCGATAGCTATCTTCCACTTCGAAAAATGATGAAATGCCCCATACATTGATACGACCATCATCGCGTGCTGCATATTCAGCGACGGGGTTATTGGGCTGGTAGGTATCCTGGTTCAGATAAGCACCTATCAGGGATGGATTAAACATGGGAACCGTTAAGGATAAGACCAGTGCGGTTGCTGCACCCCAAAGCACGCCGCCAGATGCGGTAGCAATAGTTTCGCGGCGAGTGTTAGCCGTGGCAAGGGCGCTTTGTTTGGCATCGGGATCATTATCGTAGGCATTGTGTTTTACGGACAGAAAGATAGCTATGAGGGCAAACAGCCAAATAAGGGATTCAACTCGTTCGGGAAGCCTGCCGGTGGTTGCAAAATAGAGCCAGATAATTGCTGCAAAGCCCAGCGCGATTACGATATGGGGTAACACTTTGGTTTTGCGCGATGCTAAAAGTGCAACAACGGCAATAGCAATCACAATCAGGATGTGATGAGGAAACGAAGCCAAGTCGGCTTTGACGTAGTTTTTGATATTTTGGATTCGATCGGCAGGACTCAGTGCTGTGGTAAGCGATGCCATGTATTCCAGTTTTTCAACGGTAAACACTTCAGGATCTGCCGTTACCCATTGCTGTGGGGCTCGGTAGTCCGCTTCAGAAATACCATGAGCAGCAAGCTCATCTGCCACCTTGTCGTATGCGGGCATAGGATAGTCCACCAGTTCAGAGCGAACGTTATTGAAATCTAACCAAGCCTTCCATTCGGGCTGCTGCCACACCAATGCGTCATAGATAAAGGTGGCACTGCACAGGATAACGACGGCAACATAGGGAATGCTGGCGCGCAGAAACGACGATATGCGCTGATGCCATGCAATAGTGGGGCGATCGCTTTTACGATGAAGGAAGATGAAAAAGAGCGAAAGAGCCACAAAGGGAAGGCATAGTAAAAAGGCTTCCCAACGAAGCATAAAGCCCAGCACGCAAAAGATGACCCCAACTGTTGGAATAAGCTTAGAGGCACTTCGATTTTTTGTACTGCCAACAAGCAGAATAAAGCCAGCAAGGGTGGCAATGCCTGCAACAAAGGTAAAGTTTCCTTCGTAGGTGCATCCGGGAAGAATGAAGCATTCGACTGCACCAATAAGCAGGAAAGCAAACAGGGGTTTCATGTAGGTAAGAGCGCCATACACCACGCAGAAAAACGCAAAGAAGGCGATTAAGAATTCGAGGAATAAAAACCAATTAAAGGCAGGAAAGGCAAGATTGAGCGCTAACGATGCCTGCGAAATAAGAGCATTAATGAACAGACACAGACCGCTATTGGGGTAGCGGCCAGACAAATCAAGAGAAATACTCCAGTCGTCGTCGCTGCCGCCAGCATAGCGATTGGTGAGGGTCATCAGGGCGAAAAGCACCACAGTAAGAATCGCAGCAAAAATAAGGCGATATTTTCTGGAATAGATGAGCGTGTTTATTGCATGAGCAATGTTGGTGCAAATGCGCGAGATGCTTGATGGGTTTGATGTAGACTGCTGTGGAGAAGACGACATGAACTTCCTTGCCTTAAGGTTATAAGTTTTGTACATACGGCGATTCAGTATACCCTCTGGGCATTATCACTGCATGCTTATAAGCGTTATCACTATACCTGAGTGTAAGGATAGTAAGCAGATATTTGTTTTGACTTCGTTTTACGGTGCTGTTCAAAGATGCTTTCATGAAGAATCAAAGCTTTCATGAAGAATCAAAGCTCTCGCGTGGAATGGCCTGCATTCGGCTATTATTTAGAACTTGGTTATAAAGCAAGCAAAGTAAGGGTTTTCATGATGTATGAGAAGCACAATCCCGCAGATGTGGCAGGCAAAAAGCTTGCCATTATTGGTGCTTCTGACTTCCAAAACCCCCTTATTCTTAAAGCGAAAGAACGCGGTATAGAAACTCATGTGTTCGCCTGGAAGGCGGGCGCAGTAGGTGAAGTTACTGCTGATTATTTTTATCCCATCAGCATCACTGAAAAGGATGCCATTTTGCGTGAATGTCAGCGCATTGGCATTGATGGTATTGCAAGCATTGGCTCTGATTTGGCCAACATTGCGGTGTCTTATGTTGCAGATCGTATGGGATTGGTGGCCAACAGCCCTGATTGCGTGCACAAAAGCACCGACAAGCATGCCATGCGAGACGTGTTTGCCTCCTGCGGGGATCCTTCGCCAGTAAGCATACTGGTAACACCTGATTTGGATTTTGAAGCACTTACGTATCCGGTGATCGTAAAGCCCGTGGATCGTTCGGGCAGTCGCGGTGTTTCTAAAGTGGCCAGCCCCGCTGATATGGCGAGCGCTATTGCACTGGCTCGTGAAGAGGGCTTTAGCGATGACGTGCTGGTTGAGCAGTTTGTTGGTGGCCAGGAATTCAGCGTTGAATACGTGTCCTGGAAGGGCCATCATCGCTTTTTGGCGCTAACGGAAAAGTTCACGACGGGGGCTCCTCATTTTATCGAGTACGGTCATTTAGAGCCTGCACGGGTCGGCGCATCTGATCTGGACACCATTAAAAGCGCTGTGGAGCATGCGCTTAATTCTCTGGGTGTTGAATTTGGTGCTTCGCATTCTGAAATTAAGCTGCAAGAAGATGGATCGGTGGTATTTATCGAAATTGGCAGCCGCATGGGTGGCGATTGCATTGGGAGCCATCTGGTAGAACTTTCCAGTGGATATGACTACGTCAATGCGGTGATTGATGTGGCTCTTGGGCTTACGCCGGTAGGGTTTGAATCGGACGGCGGCTTTGTTGGCGAAGATGCCCCTGAAGTCATGCGCTGGGCTGCGGTACGTTTTATTTTTTCGCAAGAGGACTATCAAGTATTACAGTCTTTGCGTGCCACCCATCCAGAGTGTATTAACTATGTCAGTGACATTGATATAAGCAATCATCCCATTACTGACAGCGCCACCCGCTACGGGTATTTCGTGTTCTCAAGTAAACAGATAAACGATATTGAGCCGTTTTTGCCTCAGCATTCCGATTTGGAGCGCTAGAGGCACGCGGCTAAAGAAATACGACTAAAAGCATATCGATAAAAGAATACGGGAACACCATGGAGCCAACTATTTCACTCGTCACGTTTTTGATCGCGTGTCCTGCCTGCTTTTTGGGCGGCCTTTTGAATGCTGTGAGTGGCGGCGGGGGATTTATCACGGTTCCTGCCTTGATGCTGGCAGGATTGCCTGCCCATTATGCGCTAAGCACCGATAAAATTCAGTCGTTTTTTGGCATGGTGGCCTCCAATTTTCGGTTTATCAGGCGCAAGCTGGTGTGCTGGCGCATGATTATTCCCGCCATTCCAGCGGCCCTTATTGGATCAAGTCTTGGCACAAGTCTGGTGGTTCTTATTGACGCCACTATTTTGTCGTGGATGCTGATGGTTATTTTGCCGATCGTGGCCTACGTTACGTTGAGTAAGCATTTTAAGCGCGCTGCACAGGATTCCAACGAGCCTCCCACCACCAAACAGATTGTCCTTACTGCCATCTTTGCTTTTGCGATTGGTGCCTACGATGGGTTTTATGGTCCGGGAAGTGGCACCTTTTTAGTGATCGCTTTTACCTTGGCCTGTGGCTTGGGGGTTATTCGCGCGAATGCTCATTCGAAGGTGATCAATCTTGTTACCAATATTGGTGCCATCGTGGTGTTTGCGCTGAACGGCAAGATTGTGCTGCTGCTGGCAATTGCGCGCGGTATTTCCAACATGATTGGTGCCTGGATTGGTGCGGGTCTGATTATGAGCAAGGGCATCAACATTGCAAAGCCCTGTATTTTGCTGGCGCTAGGTCTGTTGGCGATTAAGCTGATCGGTGAGCAGTTGGGCTTTTTTGTTTCGTAAAACCTTAAATGTTTCCAAAAATCCATAGGCAAACCATAGTTGATAAAATTTTTTCTTGACACGCCTTTACCCAGAACGTATTCTGGTGAACTGCGTGTTTATGCAAATCAACCGGTTGCAACGAAGGAGGAAGTGACTCGTGGTTCAGTCTAAAAACCCCGATTCCACCAGCCGTTATAGGACCCGCCGGAGCTTCGCTAAGATTCCTGACGTCATGGACGTTCCCAATCTTATTGCTATTCAGACGGATAGCTTCAAGAAGTTCGTGGACGAAGGCCTAACCAGTGCATTCCAGGACATCAGTCCTATTGAATCCAACACCAAGGATATGTGTGTTGAATTCGGCAAGCACGAATTTGGCGAGCCCAAGTATAGCGTAGATGAGTGCAAGGAACGCGATGTTTCCTATCAGGCACCTCTGTTTGCTGAGATTCGTTTCATCAATCGCGAAACGGGCGAAATTAAAGAGCAGGACGTCTTCATGGGCGATTTCCCGCTGATGACCCAGCGCGGTACGTTCATTATTAATGGTACGGAACGTGTTGTAGTTTCTCAGTTGGTTCGTTCTCCTGGCGTATATTTCTCTTCCGAGCGCGATAAAACATCTGACAAAACTATCTTCAACGCCAAGGTAATTCCTTCTCGTGGTGCTTGGCTTGAATTCGAAACCGACAAGCGCGACATTTTGTCGGTTCGTATTGACCGTAAGCGTAAGCAGCCCGCTACGCTGCTTTTGCGTGCTTTGGGCATTGCAGAAACCCGTGAAGAGATTATTGATCTTCTGGGCGATTCTGAAATGGTTATCCGCACGCTTGATCGCGACCCTGCTACCACCAAGGAAGAATCCTTGATCGAGCTGTATCGTCGCTTCCGTCCGGGCGAGCCGCCTACGATTGACTCTGCTCGTACGCTGTTAGACGGTCTGTTCTTCAACCCGCAGCGCTATGACTTGGCTAAGGTTGGTCGCTACAAGATCAATAAGAAGCTTGGCTTTGATCCCGACAACGATCACTCCACACTCACCCAGGAAGACATCATTGAAACCATGCGCTATATCGTGGCACTTCATGATGGCCAAGAGGGTTATTCCACAGACGATATTGACCACTTTGGTAACCGTCGTATTCGTACGGTAGGTGAGTTGATCCAAAATCAGTTCCGTATTGGTCTGTCTCGTATGGAGCGCGTTGTTCGCGAACGTATGAGCATGCAGGAACCTGATGAAATCACGCCTCAGAGCCTGGTGAACATTCGTCCTATCGTTGCTGCCATTAAAGAGTTCTTTGGTTCTTCACAGCTGTCCC
The DNA here is from genome assembly GCA_900539675.1 of uncultured Coriobacteriaceae bacterium. Classification (GTDB taxonomy): domain Bacteria; phylum Actinomycetota; class Coriobacteriia; order Coriobacteriales; family Eggerthellaceae; genus Anaerotardibacter. Next base: position 17,923 of record UQDJ01000005.1, read on the forward strand.
AGTTCATGGACCAGTCCAACATTGCTGCAGGCGTTACCCACAAGCGTCGTCTGTCCGCTTTGGGTCCGGGCGGTCTGTCCCGTGAACGCGCAGGCTTTGAAGTTCGAGACGTACATACTTCTCACTATGGCCGTATGTGCCCGATCGAGACCCCTGAAGGTCCTAACATTGGTCTTATCGGTTCGCTGGCAACCTATGCGCGCGTAAATCCTTACGGCTTTATTGAGACGCCGTATCGTCGCGTCATTGATGGCAAGGTAACCGACGATGTTGATTACCTCACCGCAGATGAGGAAGAAAAGTACACCATCGCTCAGGCTAACGAAACCTTTAATCCTGACACGCGCGAATTTGGTCACTTCGAAAATGGTACGTTCGTCAAGGCAACCAAGGTTCTCTGCCGTACGACCGACTCTCACGGTGTGTTTGGTGAAGCTGCCGATATGCCGGTTGAAACGGTGAACTATATGGACGTATCTCCTCGTCAGATGACCTCGGTTGCAACGTCACTGATTCCGTTCTTGGAGCACGACGACGCTAACCGTGCACTGATGGGCTCCAACATGCAGCGCCAGGCTGTGCCGCTGCTTCGTCCGAATGCTCCGTTGGTTGGTACCGGCATCGAGCACCGCATCGCGGTTGACTCCGGTGAAATTCTGGTTGCTCAGAACTCCGGTGTGGTTGACTATGTTGACGGCCAAACCATCATCATCGAGCGCGAAGACGGCGAATATGACGAATATCTGATTCCGAAGTTCCAGCGCTCCAACCAGTCAGGATGCATGAACCACAAGCCCATCGTTCGCAAGGGCGATCATGTATATGCAGGCGATGTTCTGGCTGACGGTCCGTCGTGCGATAAGGCTGAACTTTCGCTGGGTCAAAACCTCATGGTTGCTTACATGCCATGGGAAGGCTACAACTACGAGGACGCTATCATCGTCTCCGAGCGCGTTGTGGCAGAAGACTTGCTGACCTCCATTCACATCAATGAATACGAAATTGATGCGCGCGATACCAAGCTTGGTCCTGAGGAAATCACCCGTGAAATTCCTAACATTTCCGAAGATATGATTTCCGATCTGGATGCTGATGGCGTTATCCGTATCGGTGCAGAAGTATTCCCGGGTGATGTGCTGGTAGGCAAGGTTACCCCGAAGGGTGAAACCGAACTCACTGCAGAAGAGCGCTTGCTGCGTGCCATTTTCGGTGAAAAGGCTCGTGAAGTGCGCGATACATCGCTTAAGGTTCCTCATGGTTCCGGTGGTCGCGTTATCAACGTGGTCCGTTCCTCTCGCGCCAATGGCGACGAGCTGGCACCGGGCGTAAACGAACTGGTTCGCGTGTTTGTTGCTCAGAAGCGTAAGATTCAGCAGGGCGACAAGCTGTCTGGTCGTCACGGTAACAAGGGTGTTATTTCTCGTGTTCTGCCGGTTGAAGACATGCCTTACTTGGCAGACGGCACGCCGGTTGACGTTATTTTGAATCCGCTGGGCGTACCTTCACGTATGAATGTTGGTCAGTTGCTCGAAAACCACTTGGGTTGGGCTGCTTTGTGGGGTTGGTCTGACGAAGAAAACTCCGACGAAGTGGTAGAAGGTCCTATTCATGTTGCAACGCCGGTATTCGACGGTGCTACCGAAGAAGAAATTTCTGACGTTATCGAAAAGGCTAACCGCAACCTGGTGAACATCAATAAGAAGAAATATGGCGAACATTTTCGTATGGATATGATTCCGCAGCTTTCTCGCACGGGTAAGACCTGGCTCTATGATGGCCGCACGGGCGAGCGTTTCCGTGAGCCTATTACGTGTGGTCAGACCTACATCCTGAAGTTGGGGCACTTGGTGGACGACAAGATCCATGCCCGTTCGACTGGTCCATACAGTCTGATTACGCAGCAGCCTTTGGGCGGCAAGGCACAGTTTGGCGGCCAGCGCTTCGGCGAAATGGAAGTGTGGGCACTGTATTCCTACGGCGCATCCAACGTGCTTCAGGAAATTTTGACCATCAAGTCCGACGATACTTCCGGACGTGTGAAGTCTTACGAAGCTATTGTTAAGGGCGAGTCCATCCCTGCACCTGAGGTCCCTGAGTCCTTCAAGGTTCTTATCAAGGAAATGCGCTCGCTGTGCTTAAACGTTGAGTTAGAGGGTCACCATCACGAGACCATCGACGTAACTCATGAGTATGAAAACGACGATACTCCTGAGATGTTGGCCACAGCACGCACGCCTGAAGAAAAGAAGCCCGCTTCTGATGATGACCTGCTTGGGTCTATCACCGCTGAGCTGGGTGACATCATGGGCGGCACTGCAGATGATTCTGATAAGACCGAGACGAACGACCTTATTGGTAAGGGAGAGGAGAACTAAATGAGCGAATTTGATGTAAATAACTTCGACGCTATCCGCATCTCTCTTGCAAGCGCGGACGACATCCGTGGTTGGTCTCATGGCGAAGTAAAGAAGCCCGAAACGATTAACTATCGTACGCTCAAGCCAGAAAAGGACGGCTTGTTCTGCGAAAAGATTTTCGGCCCTACGAAGGACTGGGAGTGCGCTTGCGGTAAGTACAAGCGCATCCGCTTCAAGGGTATTGTTTGTGAGCGCTGCGGCGTTGAAGTCACGCGCTCTAAGGTTCGCCGCGAGCGCATGGGTCACATTGAACTGGCCGCTCCGGTAAGCCATATTTGGTATTTCAAGGGCTCTCCGAGCCGCTTGGGATATCTGCTGGATATTCCTCCGAAGGAGCTCGAAAAGGTTTTGTACTTCGCTTCTTCTATCATCACGTCGGTGGACAAGGAAGCTCGCGACGAAGATGTGGAAGAATTGCGTGACGAGCTTTCTGCTGACTTGGAAGAATTGGATGCAGAACGCGATCGCCTGATCGAATCCACGCGTCGTCTTTCTACCGACTATGTGCCTGAGGAAGACGAATTCGTTGACGACATCGACGACGATGAACGCATGACCCCTGAAGAAGTGGAAGAGGAAGTTGCGGACATCTACGAAGAGTTCAACGAGCGCAAGGCGCTGCGCAGTGAAGCATTGGAGCAGTTCTTAAAGATTGAGCCTAAGCAGCTCATCTCTGATGAGGCTTTGTATCGCGAAATGCGCATGAATTACTCTGACTACTTCACCGGTGGCATGGGTGCTGAGGCAATCCGTGATTTGTTGGATGCTATTGATCTTGAGGCAACCGCTGAAGAGCTGCGCGAAGTGGTGGCTACGGGCAAGGGCCAAAAGCGCACCAAGGCTATTAAGCGCTTGAAGGTGGTAGATGCATTCTTGCACTCCATCAACAAGCCTCACGATATGATTTTGGATGTAATTCCGGTTATTCCACCGGATCTGCGTCCTATGGTTCAGTTGGATGGTGGCCGTTTCGCAACGTCTGATCTGAACGATCTGTATCGTCGTGTTATCAACCGTAACAACCGCTTGAAGCGTCTGTTGGACTTGGGCGCTCCTGAGATTATTGTTAACAACGAAAAGCGCATGCTGCAAGAAGCCGTTGACTCGCTGTTCGATAACGGTCGTCGCGGCCGTCCGGTAACGGGTCCAGGCAACCGTCCGCTGAAGTCCCTTTCTGACATGCTCAAGGGCAAGCAGGGCCGCTTCCGTCAGAACTTGCTGGGTAAGCGCGTTGACTATTCCGGTCGTTCTGTAATCGTTGTTGGTCCTACCTTGAAGCTTCATCAGTGCGGTCTGCCTTCTCAGATGGCGCTCGAACTGTTCAAGCCCTTCGTTATGAAGCGCTTGGTAGAACTTGAATATGCTGCCAACATCAAGGCTGCTAAACGTGCTGTAGATCGTGGCGCAAGCTATGTTTGGGACGTTTTGGATCAGGTTATTACTGAACACCCGGTACTGCTGAACCGCGCTCCTACCTTGCACCGCTTGGGTATTCAGGCATTCGAGCCGGTTTTGGTAGAAGGTAAGGCAATCAAGCTGCATCCGCTCGTATGTACGGCATTTAACGCCGACTTCGACGGTGACCAGATGGCTGTTCATGTTCCGCTGGGCAATGAAGCTCAGGCTGAAGCTCGCGTTTTGATGCTGTCCGCTAACAACATCAAGTCGCCTGCTCATGGCCGTCCGCTGACCGTTCCGACGCAGGACATGATTATTGGTCTGTACTATCTGACCGCTGCTCGTGATGGCTTTCCGGGCGAAGGCCGTGCATTCATCGACTTCAACGATGCTATGAACGCCTACGATGCTCGCGCAGAGTTGGACTTGCAGGCCAAGATTTGGGTGCGTCTGACAAAGGACACCCAGGTTGCGACCTCTTTCGGTGTTTTTGAAGACTACAAGGCTGGTCAGCGCATTCAGACCACCATTGGACGCATCACCTTTAATGCGGTGCTGCCGGATGATTATCCGTTCTTGAACTACGAGATGAACAAGACAGAAATCAGCCGTTTAGTTGAAGACTGCTGCAACCGCTACACCACCTCCGAGATGGAACCCATCCTGGACGGTTTGAAGAGTGCAGGTTTCCACTATGCAACCCGCGCTGGTGTTACCGTTTCTGTTTACGACGCAACCGTACCGCCTCAAAAGGACGCCATCCTGGCAGAGGCTGATAAAAAGGTAGCTGCGATCGACGAAGACTACGAAATGGGTCTTATGTCTGACGAAGAGCGCCATAAGCAGATTGTTGACATTTGGAATGCCGCCAACGAAGAAGTTGGCGATGCGATGGCAGCTAACTTCGACAAGTTCAACCCCATCTACATGATGGCGTTCTCTGGTGCTCGAGGTAACATCAAGCAGATTCGTCAGCTTGCTGGTATGCGTGGTTTGATGTCTGACCCGAAGGGCGAAATTATTGACCGTCCTATTAAGGCAAACTTCCGCGAAGGCCTCTCCGTATTGGAATACTTCATTTCCACGCACGGTGCTCGTAAGGGTCTGGCCGACACCGCACTGCGTACGGCTGACTCTGGTTATCTGACCCGCCGTCTGGTTGACGTTGCTCAAGACGTCATCATTCGCGAAATCGACTGCGGTACGCATGATGGCGTAGATGCTGAATTGCTCAATGCCAAGGGCGAACTTGATATGGCTTTAATTGGCCGTTGCTTGGCTGAGCCTGCCGTAAGCGAAACCACCGGCGAAGTGATCATGGAAGCTGGCGAATATCCTTCTTCTGCTGAGGACTTGCAGAAGATGGTTGATGCAGGCGTTAAGAGCGTGAAGTATCGCTCGGTTATGACCTGCCATGCAGAACATGGTATCTGCCAGAAGTGCTACGGTTGGGACTTGGCAACGTCGCGTCCGGTAAACATTGGTACGGCAGCTGGTATTATTGCTGCTCAGTCCATCGGTGAGCCCGGTACGCAGCTGACGATGCGTACGTTCCACACCGGCGGTGTTGCAGGTGAAGACATTACCCACGGCCTGCCTCGTGTAACCGAGCTTTTTGAAGCACGCAAGCCTAAGGGCCAGGCAGTGCTGGCAGAAATTGCTGGTACGCTGCAGATCGCAGGCGATAAGAACACCAAGACGCTGACGATTCATGACCAGGAAGGCAACATTCGCGAATATGCGGTTTCCGCTCGTGCTCAGATGCTGCCCGGTGTCGTTGATGGTTGCCAGGTTAAGGTTGGCCAGCAGTTGACCAAGGGTTCTGTGAACCCTCATGACCTGCTGCGTTTAACCGATCCGAACACCACGCTTCGCTACATCGTTAACCAGGTTCAGGACGTATACGTATCCCAGGGCGTAGATATTAACGACAAGCACATCGAAGTTATTGCTCGTCAGATGCTGCGCAAGGTAGCCGTTATTGATCCGGGCGATTCGGATTATCTGCCAGGACGTCAGGTAAACCGTTTCGAGTTTGAACAGGTAGTAAATGACCTGGTACTCGAAGGCAAGAATCCTCCGGTTGGTCAGCCTTTGCTGTTGGGTATTACCAAGGCATCCTTGGCAACCGATTCGTTCTTGTCTGCTGCATCGTTCCAGGAAACCACCAAGGTTCTTACCGATGCCGCTATCGAAGGCAAGGTTGATACCCTGCAGGGTCTGAAGGAAAACGTTATTATCGGTAAGCCCATTCCGGCTGGTACTGGCCTTAAGCGCTACCATGACGTGGGCCTTACCTATAAGGGTATTCCGGTGGATAAGGTTGATTCTGATCGTCTGCCCGATTCGGCCCCTGAAGCTCTGCGTGAAATCGAAGAGCTGCTGCCTCAGCCGCAGGATTGGTCGCTGGATGGCGATGGCTATCTGGGTGCTGGTTCTGACTATGCAAGCTACTTTGCTTCCATTACGTCGGGCTATCGTGCTAACAATCTTTCCGATGAGGATGCTCGCCTGTACATCTATGATGATCTGGGAGTATCTCAGCGCTGGGCCAATAAGTTCTCCGAGGCAGGCATCGAAACGGTGGCAGACTTGGTAGGTCACACCGAAGACGATCTGCTGCGCATTGAAGGTATTGGCACGAAGGCTATTGAAGAGCTGAAGGCTGGTTTGGAAAAGCACGGTCTGTCTCACGTTATTGAAGACGATCTGAATGCTTCTCGCGATGATATGAGCCAGCTTTTGGATATGGTGTTCTCTCCTGATGACACCGTTTTGATTGGTGGAGATCAGCCTGCAACGTTTAACACCGATGGTGAAGACATGCTGGGCGAAGCTTTGCCGCCGCGCTCATATCAGCGCAACCTTGAAGAGCTTGACGCGCTGTTGGGTTCGTCTGATTTGGGCTTCAATCTGACCAGTGCAGAAGACGAAGCGAAGTCAAATCAGGATCACGACGATCATGCTGATCATGACGACGCCCACCATGATGCGTAAACGGATATCACGCAGTTTCGCATGACGTTCGTTTGTGAGTGAGACTCATTTAAGTGAATGCGATACCCCTCGGATACCGATCTGAGGGGTATCTTTTTAAAGAGCCTTTCCTCACCGTGCTTGTGCTAAGCGCACATGTTGGGCCCACCTGGTAGGCGCTCGTGCAGGGCGCACATGCTGGGCCCGCCTGGTAGGCGCTCGTGCTAGATGTTTATGCTGAGTGCATGTGCTGGGCTCTATACTGGGCGCTCGTGCTAGATGTTCGCGTCACTTAGAGCAACGGGCTTTATTGTCGCTGCAGGAAATTGAAAGGAACCACCATGCCTTCGGTGCTGTTTTGCGATATTGATTTGATTAATGCTAAAGGATGGCATATGCCTCATGCCTATGTAGGCGTGCGCGATGGTCGCATTGACTATGTGGGTTCCAATGATCCTACGGCATTGAGCTTAGAAGATCCGTCCCATCGTACGCCCTATGCGCAGCGCTATGACGGGCGGGGTAAACTGTTGATGCCGGGCTTATACAATGCTCACTCTCATGTTCCAATGACCTTGTTGCGTGGTTTAGGCGAAAACTTGCCACTGGATCGTTGGCTTAACGAAGCCATCTTTCCCGTAGAGGCACATATTACTGATGATGATGCGTATTGGGCCACGCAAGTGGGCATAGCAGAAATGCTGCGTTTTGGTGTGGTGTCCTGTACCGATATGTATTTAAATTCCGAACCACGTGCAAAAGCTACCATTGAGTCGGGCTTTAAGTGCAATGTGGGCCACAGCGTGATGGACTTTGATCCGGATATTACCTACGATCGTCTACCCGAATCAAAAAAGAATCAGGAATTGCTCAAAGCATTTCATGGGGCAGCTGATGGGCGCGTATTGATTGATTTCAATCTGCATGCCGAATACACGTCCACTCCTCAGGTGGCGCGCGGTCTTGCTCAGGCTGCCAAGGAAATGGGCGTTCGCATGCAGGTGCATGTAAGCGAAACGGCCGCAGAGGTTGAAGGCTGCAAAGAGCGCCATAACGGCATGACGCCGGTTGAGTACATGCTTGACTGCGGGGTGTTTGATGTGCCGGCAACGGCGGCACACTGTGTGTGGGTGAACGATAACGATCGCCGTATCCTCTCTGAAAAGGGTGTGTTTGTGGCAACGTGTCCCGCGTCGAATGCCAAGTTGGGCAGTGGTGTGGCAGATGTGATTGCCCTGTGCAAGGCGGGTATCACGGTAACGCTGGGAAGTGATGGCGTTGCCAGCAATAACAATCACAATATGTTTAAAGACATGTATCTCTTAGCGCTGATGCAGCGTGCCCATGAGCATACGCCCTTGGGCTTATCTTCGGCCGATATCATAGAAATGGCAACGCGAAATGGCGCTCTGTCTCAGGGGCGCAAAGATTGCGGGGATGTGGTAGTGGGCAATCGTGCCGATCTGATTGTCCTTGATATTGATACCCCTTGGATGACACCCGATACCGATTTACCGGGAGCGTTGATCTATTCCGCTCAGGGTAGTGATGTGGTGCTTACGATGGTGGATGGCGAAGTGTTATATCGCAATGGCGAATACCTGACCATTGATGTGGAGCGCGCAATGGCAAACTTAAAAGAATCCCGTGCGCGGATTCTCACCGAGCTGTAGGGGGCGTATTCGCCTCGCGCATTCTCACCGAACTGTAGGGGGCGCATTCGCCTCGCGCATTCTCATCGAGTTAAAGCGAGTTGGCATTCAGCCTGAGGCTATTCTGTCTGAGCTGTAGAGAGTGCATATTTACCCTGCGCCATGGATGGGTTTGCTTTATTCTTATACGATGTACTTTTAAGAGGGAGTTTACGTAATGACTGTTCAATCGAATAAGACGTACTTTCTTGATGATGAAACCGATCGTCCGGCAAGTCAGATTGGTGAATCGCTTGAAGTGTTAGCGAAAACCATTCATGAGAGACGCGGTGCGGGAAAAGAAAGCTATACCTATCGCTTGCTGACAGGCGATATTGATACGCTGTTGAAAAAGATCGTAGAAGAAGCTCACGAAACCACGCTGGCAGCTAAGGATGTCATGGCACCCGGCGCTGATCCTAAAGAAGTGGACCACTTGCGTTATGAAGCGGGCGATGTGGTATACCATCTTCTCGTTTTATTAGAGCGCTGTGGTATTTCGCTTGATGAATTTGCTGCTGAAATGAATTCCCGTATGAGTGAAGATGAGATTGCCCTTTTGAAAGGGGCAGTTATGTTAAAGCCCGAATATATCAATCGCGGCAATCATATTGAGTAGGAGATGGAATGGCAAAACTGTTTGGTACCGACGGTGCTCGTGGCATCGCCAATACGGAACTGACGTGCGATATTGCATTTAAGTTAGGTCAAGCTGCAGTTGAATTTTTGGGCACCACTATTGTGGTGGGTAAAGACACCCGCCTTTCGGGTGACATGCTGGAATGTTCGCTGGCTGCAGGTATTATGTCGCGTGGTGGCACGGTGTTGACGGCGGGTATTATTCCGACGCCAGGCGTTGCCTTTTTGACGCGTGAATTGCATGCCGACGGTGGTGTGGTGATTTCGGCATCTCATAATCCACCGGAATATAACGGCATCAAGTTCTTCGACAGCCAGGGCTTTAAGCTGCCCGATGATGTTGAAGGTCAACTTGAGCGCTTTGTCACACAGGGCGCAACGCCAGTCGATCAGCTCCCTGCTGGCGATGAGGTGGGCGTTATTATGCCGGTTGAAAATGCTTGTGATCTCTACATCAATCACGCCATCGAAATGGTTCGCAGCGAAGGTATGAGTTTTGATGGCTTAAAGATTGCTCTTGATACGGGTCATGGGGCCGCTTCGCTGACCACTGCACGTGCGCTCGAAGAGCTGGGTGCTGAAGTTATTACCATCAATGATGATTTTAATGGGGTAGATATCAATGTTGAGTGCGGTTCCACTCACTTAGAGCCCCTGCATAATTTGATGGCTGCTACCCATGCGGATGTGGGTATTGCCCACGATGGAGACGCCGATCGCGTTATGTTTATCGATGAAGTGGGCAATGAAATCGATGGCGATGTGGTGGAAGCGGTATGCGCCCTTGATCTGATGGAGCGCGGTCTTTTGCCGGGCAATACCGTAGTGTCTACTGTCATGTGTAACCTGGGCTTTATAAAGGCCATGCATGAAGCGGGCATTAAGGTCATTCAGACGCAGGTGGGCGACCGGTATGTTTTGCAGCAGATGCGTGAAGGTGGCTATGTTTTGGGTGGCGAACAGAGCGGCCACATGATTTTCCTGCAGCACAATTCCACGGGCGATGGCCTTATTACGGCGTGTCAATTCCTGTCTGCCGTCTTGCGCCACGGTGGCGTGGTTTCTAAGGCTGCTTCGGTTATGAAGCGTTTCCCCCAAGAGCTGATCAACGTTAAAGTTGCTGACAAGCATGCGGTAGAGGGCAATGCTGTGATGGCTGCCGCAATTGCTGAAGGCGAAAAGAAGCTGGGTGATAGCGGCCGCATCCTGGTTCGTCCGAGCGGTACCGAACCTTTGGTGCGCGTCATGGTTGAAGCACCTTCGTCAGAAGAAGCGCTTGATATTGCACAGACTATTGCAGAGGTTATTAAGCAAGAACTTGGTACTGAATAGCTAAACCTGATAAACAAGCAAGAAAGTGGGCGGCAATTCGCCCACTTTTACCATTGGGAGAATGCAACGTATTGAATATAGGAGGCCTCATGAAAACGATCACCTTAGGCACAACAGGAATCACCACGCCTCAAAATGCGTTTGGCGCTTTGCCGCTGCAGCGCTGCACGGAAGAAGATGCTATTGCTCTGCTGCGCCGTGCCTATGAGGGCGGCATGACGTTTTTCGATACGGCGCGTGCTTATTCCAACAGTGAAGAGCGTGTGGGCAAGGCGTTTGCTGGCATGGTGTGAAAAGGTGGTTATCGCCACCAAAACCCAGGCACATACTCCTGAAGCGTTTTGGCAGGATCTGGAGACTTCGCTTTCCCTGTTGCAGACCGACTACATAGACATCTATCAGCTTCATTGTGTTCCTCAGTGCTATCGTCCGGGCGATGGTACGGGTATGTACGAAGCGCTTCTTGAGGCAAAGCGCCAGGGCAAGATTCGTCATATTGGCATTACGGCACATCTGATTGCGGTTGCAGAAGAAATTGCCCAATCGGGTCTCTACGAAACGCTGCAGTTCCCTTTAAGCTATCTGGCAACACAGCGCGAAGAGAAGCTCGTAGAAACATGTAAGAACAACAACGTGGGCTTTATTGCCATGAAGGGCCTAGCGGGTGGCCTTATTATGAATTCGACAGCCGCGATGGCCTATATGACCAAGTTCGACAACGTGGTGCCCATCTGGGGTATACAGCGCGCCAATGAGCTTGAGGAGTGGCTTTCCTTCATGGACGAAACACCTGCTATCACGCCCGAAATCGAAGCCTTCTTTGAATCCGAACGCAAGGAATTGCAGGGCGAATTCTGCCGTGGTTGTGGCTATTGCTTGCCATGCTCGGTGGATATTCCCATCAATAATTGTGCGCGCATGTCCTTGATGATTCGTCGTGCACCGTCTGCCGCGTGGCTCTCTGATGAATGGCAGGAAAAGATGGAGCGCATTGAAGAGTGCATCGATTGCGGTCTGTGCGAATCACGCTGCCCCTATGGTTTAGATGTACCGAATTTGCTGCGTAAGAACTTAGATGACTATCACAAGATTCTGGCAGGAGAGATTGACCCCTCCTGACGCAACTCAGGGTAACGTCAATCAAGAAACTTTCCGCAGGTTTCCCAGAAGGCAACCGCGCTGGCAGCAGCAACGTTGAGGGAATCAACGTCATGTGCCATGGGGATGTATACGGTATGGTCGCATTGAGCGATGGTATCAGGTGCTAACCCGTCACCTTCGCTGCCAAGCACCAGGGCCAGCTTTTCGGCTTTAGAAATTCGTTCATCCTGTAAGCGAAGAGATTCCTTTTTGAGTGCGAGCGCGCAGGTGACAAAACCCATGCGCTTGAGAAGGGCTAATCCATCATTGGTGTTGTTGGTGGGGTCATTGGGATTGGTCCAGTCGCGATTGGTGCCAATGCGGGTCCAAGGAACTTGAAAAACGCTGCCCATGGAAACGCGTGCAGCTCTGCGATAAAACGGATCGTGACAGCCTGGGGTTACCAGGATGCAATCGATGCCTAGCGCTGCAGCACTGCGAAATATAGCGCCAATATTCGTGAAGTTTGTTATGTCTTCAAGAATGGCAACTCGTTTTGCGCTCTTCAAAAGATCTGATGGATGGGGAAGGGCTGGTCGGAAGAAGGCGGCAATAGGCCCTACCGTGCGCTCAAAGCCAGTGATGATGCGAATGTCTTGATGGCTGCCAATAAACAGCGGCATGGCAGGATAGGCACGTTCCAGATACTCAAATAAGTCCTGATGTGGTGCAAGCCAACGCTTTTCACTGATAAGGGCAAAGGGCGTGTGGCCCGCACGCAAGGCGCGTTCAATTACATTGCGCGATTCTGCAATGAAAATTCCCTCTTCAGGGATGGTTATATCGCACGCGCGAGAAAGGCCAACAAGCTGTTTGGGATCGCGCAGTTCTGAATCGCTCATATGCGCAAAGACGCGTAAAAGTGGCCAGACGCGCTTTGAGGGGATGTTCTGTGAACACATGTTCTCTGAAGGGATGTTCTGTGAGGGGATGTGTTCTGAGGTGGCGTGCTTTGAGAACGTGCACTCTGAGGGTATCTGGTCTGAGGTGGAAAAGGTATCTGAGTTGTTCAGCCAGATGATGCTCATGTGCTGCCTTTCCGTTGGCGCTTAACGCCTAAGCGCTTAAGACTATATCGGGTAGAGTAGTGTCTGTGTCACCCTGCGCGTCGGATAGCCGGGTGCTCTTCGAAGTGATATGAGTAATCAATATCAGGCATTATAGAGTTTCAACTATGAAAAATAGCTGTAAAGAGAATAGATTTACGATAACTTGCACCCCTAGGTATTGCACAGGCAAGCTGTCTATGTGCTAACATGGTCAGCCGGTATTAATTCGATTTATAAACCAGATGAAAGGCAGATAAATGTCAGGTCATTCAAAATGGGCAACCACTAAGCATCGTAAGGCAGCCCAGGACGCAAAGCGCTCTGCGTTGTTCTCTAAGCTTTCTCGTAATATTACGGTGGCAGCAAAGGAAGGTGGCGACCCCAACCCTGACAATAATGCCTCTCTGGCAGCTGCTATCGATAAGGCCAAGAGCTACTCTTTGCCAAAGGATAAGATTAAGACTGCAATTGATAAAGCATTTGGTTCCGGCAAAGATGCCGCTAACTACGAATCTGTTGTCTATGAAGGATATGGTCCTTGTGGCGTAGCTATCTACTGCGAAGCTCTGACCGACAACCGCAATCGTACGGCAGCTGATGTTCGTGCCGCTTTCAATCATCATGGTGGTAACCTGGGCACTTCTGGCAGCGTTGCTTTCCAGTTTGAACGCAAGGGTCAGATCATTGTAGAAAAAGTGATCGAAAGCGATTCCAAGAAGGTTCCTGATAAGGAAAATGCGGTAGACGAAGATACCTTTATGCTGCAGGTTGCTGAAGCGGGTGGCACCGACTACGAGGATGCTGGCGATGAATGGATTGTTTACACCGATCCCAGCGAACTCATGAGCGTAAAGAAGGCTCTCAACGACGAAGGCGTTGAAACTAAGGGCGCTGAATTCGTAATGGTTCCCACCACGCCAACCGAAGTTACGGTAGCCGATGCTAAAAAGGTAATGCGCTTGGTGGACAAGCTGGAAGAACTCGAAGACCTTCAGAACGTCTATCACACGATGGATATCACCGACGAAATCGCTGAGGCCTTAGAAGCAGACGAATAGGCTTATTCAACAGCTAAGTAAACAACTTAGGAGCACCCTTATGGGTGCTCCTTTTTATGGGCCTATTAGGATATATCCCTCATAGGTCTGGTACCGTACACCTCTAGTGTCTATAGCGAGACATTATTTTCATGAGATTGTCGCAGGTATCCTTCACGGCTCTGGCACGAAAATGGTTTTGTGATTTTGTGAAAGTTGGATTGAATCTTTTATGGTGATTCAAACGCGATAAGACGTTTCTATAAGTACCAACTATGGGATAGGTTAATTCGGCAGTCACTATCCTGGCGTGCTTATTTATAAAATGTTTCTCATTGGAAAAAGATGCAAATTCGACGGTCAGAATAATGACTGTAGTCAATGCGTTGAATTCTGGTGTGCTATAGTGTGGAGAACTTAAAGCATTACATTCACCACTTAAAACTACTAGGATGCTTGAGGGGTTTCTCACTTGACGCACAAGGCTAACATTCTCTCGTTTGACGAGGTCAAAGCTCATGGAGCTTTTGCCCCGCGTACCGTTTCTTCCAGACGGCCGAGCCAGGTGCAATATTCTTCCCATTCAACATCATCTTCGCCGCTTCACGAAACACCCAGGCATGCCTCGCGTGCATCTTTAGGTCGTGGCCACAATGCAGATATGAGTGTTGAATCGGGTAAGCGCTATGCTTATCTTGACCATGAATTTGTCAGTGCTTTTGATCACACGCGCTCGAGTGCTTCGCGTTCAGGACAAACCTCTCGTGTGTCTGGGGGCTCTACTTCTGTGTCTGGCCTTCATACAGGCTCCTATGGCAGCATGGGCTCTTCTCGTGATCGCGATAGACATGCTCGTGATGTTTCTGGCGGCAGGTCTGATGCGGCCTACCGGGGTCGTAGCGGTAGCGATGTTCGCTGGGCACAGCGCGGAGATGGTGCCTTTGATGGTCGCGGTGTCCGAAGCGGGCGCGATGATGGTGATGTGCGTACCAATCGTGGTGCGCGCGATAACCGCGATGGCCGTGATGGCCGTCACGCTGCTCCCGAAAAAATGGGTCTCTTTGCTCGCATGAAAAAGCAGGCACGCACGGCAAAGGCCGATCGCATGTTTGATCGTACGATCGGTGCGCGTGATGCCAAAAAAGCAGCCGATGCGCAGGCTCCTTCCAGCAGGGCTGCCCTCTACGAAATGCGTATGGGTGCAAGCCAGAAGAAATCAACGCGTATGCAGGATGATGCCAAAAAGCAGCGCAAGTTTTCGCTGCCTTTCGCCATTCCGTTTGGCGCATCGCTTTCTGCTGCGGCCATGCGTGGCATTGTGGTGTTGGCAGTTGCGGTCTTTACGGTGGTTATGCTGTATCCTTCGTGTCAAAACTACTATATGGAAACACGTCAGTTGCAGCAGTTGGAAGCTGAATATGAGGTTTTGAATGGCTACAACCAGCAGATGCAATCGCAGATTGATTATTTGAATACCGACCAGGGTTTGGAAGAATATGCACGATCGGAACTCGGTTGGGTTCGTGAAGGCGAGCACGTCGTTAACGTGGAGGGCGTGCAAGCAACACAGAACAATACGTCGTCCGATACGGAGCGTGCCAATTATTCTCAATTGAGCAATGATGTTCATGCACCTGACACGTGGTATTCCGGTATATTGGACGTATTGTTTGGATATAAGTCTTAAGAGCGCTTGAGTGTGAGAGATAAAGAACACAGGCGCTCTTTATCTTTATACGATCTTGGAACGAAGCGATACCTTATGAATGCACAAGATGCTCCTCGCCGTTTAGCGGCTATTGATATTGGTACGGTAACCTGCCGCTTGCTTGTTGCTGATGTCGACGGCACTCATATCAAAGAATTGACCCGCCGAGTGGAAATTACCAATTTGGGTATTGGAGTGGATAAGACTCACGAGCTTCAAGATGATGCCATCGAGCGCGTGGTGGCTCAGATCAAAGAATACGTTTCTGTGGTGCACAGTTTCGAAACGCCCCAGTTTCCTTCTATCCCGGTGCGTGCGGTAGCAACCAGTGCCGCTCGTGATGCGAAAAACTCCCAGGTTTTGGTAGACAAGCTGGCAGAGCTAGGAGTTGTCCTAACAATTATTGAGGGGACCCGTGAAGCGGCGCTTTCATTTAGAGGCGCTTCACGTGGCTATGAGGGTGAACATATTGCTGTAGTGGATATTGGTGGTGGATCTACCGAGGTCATCTTCGGTATTGCAGGTGAGGCGCCTCGTTTTGTGCATTCCTTTAACATTGGTTGTCGCCGCATGACTGAGCGCTTCTTACCCAGCAATCCTCCTACCATAAGCGAATGTGAAGCACTGCATCGATGGGTACATGATGCGATGGCTCCGGTTTTCGCAGAAGCATTGAGCCGAGATAGTTCACCGCTTATGCGCATCGTGGCAGTAGCGGGCACGGCAACCAGTGTGGTATCTATAGACAAACATATGGAAGTTTACGATTCTGATCAGGTACATGGTACGGTAGTACCGCGTGACACGCTGCAGCGCATCTATGAGCGCTTGCGTGCGATGCCGCTGGAAGAGCGCAAACAGGTAGTAGGCTTAGAGCCTGCACGAGCTGGGGTTATTGTTGCTGGCCTGGGTATTTTGATTGAAATACTCAGCCTTACCAAGGCCACTTCATTCACGGTAAGTGAATCGGATATTCTCCAGGGTATTTTGCTCTCGTTTTCTGACAAGATGTAGTATTCTTTTTAGCGGTCTTAGTGCTTTATGTCTTGCAAAGTATTCGGTTTGCTATGATAATAAACGCTTGTCTTACGAAGGTTATGGGAGCGTGGCGGAATTGGCATACGCAGCGGACTTAAAATCCGCCGCCTTCGGGCTTGTGGGTTCGAATCCCACCGCTCCTACCAGTTCTCTTCTTATGCAGGTACTTACACCAGCAGGCTTGATCGAAGATGTATTGAGCTTTGACATGCGAATGATGTACTACGATTTGCTCATGGAAAGCGTTTGAAATGACAGAGAACACTCCGTCGGTGGAAACTTGTGATCAGGCTTTAATCGATTTTGACGCCCTGTCTGCGCAGTTTACTCAAGCTGCCCAGGACAGTGCCTCTCCTAAGCTTTTTGAACTTTATCTGAATACCTACGCCGATAAAATTGGCCAGGTTATCAATACCTTTATTCCTGAAGGTACGCATCCTGATATGGATAAGTATCTCTACACGCCGCTGCGTAAATACAGTGAAAATGGTGGCAAGCGCCATCGTCCGCTTATCTGCGTTGCAGCGTGTGCAGCAGTGGGGGGCGACCCGCGTCGTGCCTTTTCTTCTGCTGCCGCTATTGAGCATTTTCACACGGCGGCGCTTATTCATGATGATATTGCCGATGAAGCCACCCTTCGTCGTGGCGAGCCGTGCATGCATCTGACAGAAGGCGAAGGCCTTGCTATCAATGCGGGCGATTTGGCGCTTTCCATTGTGAACGGTATCGTGATGCGCGATCCGCTGCTGGAAGATTCTCTCAAGGTTCGTGTTGCAATTGAGCTGGTTTCAATGGCGCAAAGCACCGTTGAAGGTCAGGCGCTCGATATCGGTTGGGCGCGCGATGGTCGCTATGATATTTCACCTGATGATTATCTGACCATGGCAACTCACAAAACGGCTCATTATTCCGGGGCGGTGCCTTTGGCGGTTGGCGCATTGGTAGGTGGCGGTACCGAAGAGCAGATTGAAGGCTTGCGTGCTTATGGTCTGGACACGGGTCTGGCATTCCAGATTCAAGATGACCTGCTTAACTTGATAGGCACCAAAGAAGCCAAAGAAAAGGACTTCCGTAGCGATATTACGGAGGGCAAGCGCACTCTCGTGGCAGTACACGCCTTGCATCATTCCGATAAGCGTGATCGTTTGATTGAGTTGCTTGCGTCGAAAACTACCGATCCGGCGCTGTTGGCAGAAGCAGTTGCTATCATGCAAGAAGCGGGGAGTATTGATTACGCTCGCGCCTATGCTGAAAAGCTCACTGCCAATGCAGGCGATCGTCTGGCGGCTATCTTGCCTGATACGCCGGCCCGTAGCTTGCTTGTTTCAATGGCTAACTGGTTCGTTGATCGTTTGAAGTAGTGGTGATACATGGATCCCATTAAAAAAAATGACACCGGTGCTCCGGTTTTAGATGTGCAAAACAGATTGGTACGTGCAGGGTTTCTGCCTGAAGAAAAAGTCACCGGCACGTTTGATGATGATACGGTTACCGCTATTAAAAAGCTCTGCGAGCGCTTGGATATTGAGCCGCGCGAAGTAGTTGACGACGTGGTGTGGTCTAAGCTGGTAGACGAATCGTTTGAGCTGGGCAATCGCAACCTGTATTTGCGTGTACCTTTTTTTCACGGACGTGACGTACGTACTCTGCAAGAAGCCCTTTCTGCTCTTGGATTTTCCTGTGGCGCTATCGATGGTATGTTCGGTGCTCATACCGAAGATGCGGTTCGTCGCTTCCAGCTTAATATGGGACTTCCTTCTGATGGTATTGTGGGCGCCTTTACGTTTCGTGCGCTTATCAACTTGCATCATTCTTGGAAAGATAAAGATTCTTTCAGCAGCGTTCCTCATGTGGGTTTTGCCCGTGCAGCTGAGGTACTCGATACAAATCTGATTTGTCTGTTTGGCATGACGCAGTTCACGCGCTCGGTTGCAGCTCGTATGTCAAACTTGGCTTTGGCTACCAGCCCCGCTTCAAAGGTGACCAGTGCCGATTCGCTGTTGGTATCGCCTGAAGAGGATATGCTGTTCATTCAGATTCTGGTAGGGGATGAAGAGCCTGCTACCACCATTCCGGTAGTTGAATTTGGCGATGAAACCACGTTGGCATCGCGTTTAAGCCAGGCTATCCAGGCGGCAGAACATAAGAATCGTCGTGTGGCAGTGCGGCTGCCTGTTGAAGATTGGCAGGATGCAGGCAAGGCTCGCTCTGCTCAGCATTATGCTATCGTGCTTTTGGATGCACTTTGTGGTGCCCTTCTTCTATTGCAGCAGCACTAAGGTGCACAGGCTTTCGGGACTGTTATACTTATGAACGCTTAAGAAACGAAGGGAAAGGCGTTCATGACTACATCAGCTCTTATCCTTGCTGCGGGTGCTGGCACTCGCATGAAATCGTCTAAACCTAAAGTGGCGCATGAAATTTTGGGAAAGCCTTTGGTGCGCTGGGTTATTGATGCCGCTCATCAGGCGGGCATCGAATCGGTAGTTACCGTACTGGGACATGGGCGCGAAGTGGTTGAGCCTATGGTCAGTGATACTTCCATTGTTATTCAAGAACAACAATTAGGCACCGCTCATGCGGTACTGGCAGCGCGCGAGGCGCTGGCAGGGTTATCGGGATCGCTCGTCGTTTTAACGGGCGATTCTCCTTTGGTTACCCCAAAAACCATTCAACAGCTTGTGGCGTGCCGCGAACAGAACAATGCGGCCGTGGTCGTGCTTACCATGGAAACAGATAATCCCTTTGGGTATGGCCGTATCATCCGCGATGATGCTGGGGATGTGCTAGAAATTGTCGAACAGAAAGACTGCACACCTGAACAGGCCAAAGTAACCGAGTGCAATTCTGGGTTTTACTGTTTTGATATTGAGCTGCTTTTTTCTGCCTTAGAAGAGGTTTCAACCGACAATGCACAGGGCGAATACTATTTGACTGACGTATTGGGTATTGCCCGCAAGCGCGGTTTGCGCGTGATGGCCTTAAAGGCACAGGATGCAACTGAATGTTTGGGGGTAAATTCGCGCAGTCAGTTAGCGCAAGCCACCCAGGTGCTTAAAGAGCGCATCAACGAAGCACACATGGCAGCAGGCGTTACCCTGTGGGATCCGCAAACTACCTGGATTGGTCCTGACGTTACGATTGATGCCGACGTTGAGATTTTGCCTATGACGTTTTTGCTGGGCAAGACTCACATTGCTAGCGGCAGTGTGATTGGCCCTAACACCCGCCTAAACGATGTGACCGTGGGTAAGGACTGTACTGTGGAAGAAACGGTGGCACTGGAATCGGTCCTCGATTGTGATGTTTCCTGCGGTCCTCGTGCTTATCTGCGTCCTGGCACCCACATGTGCGATCATTCTAAGGCGGGTACGCATGTTGAAATTAAAAAATCTACCATCGGTGTGGGTTCGAAAGTTCCCCATCTTTCCTATATAGGTGATGCCACGTTGGGCGCTAACGTCAACATTGGTGCCGGCAGTATCACCTGCAATTACGATGGTAAGAAGAAGTGGCCAACCACTATTGGCGACGATGTCTTTGTTGGCAGCGACGTTATGATGGTGGCTCCGGTAACCTTAGGCGACAATTCGCTGATTGGTGCCGGTTCGGTTATCACCAAAGATGTTTCACCTGGTGCGCTTGGCTTAGGGCGCGCCCGTCAAACGGAAATTGAGCATTGGAACGAGAGGAAAAACAATGAGTAACATGACCAAAACCATGGCGATTTTCGCAGGTTCAACCTGTCCTGAACTTGCTGAAGAAATTGCTACTCGGTTGGGTACGACGCTCGGAAACGTAAAGCTTGAGAAGTTTTCCAATGGCGAAATTTATGCGCGTTACTTGGAAAGCGTACGCGGCGCTGATGTCTTTTTGATTCAGTCCACCTCTACGCCCAATGTGAACGAAGCTCTGATGGAGCTGTTGATTATGGCCGATGCCGCAAAGCGTGCGTCTGCTCGTACGATCAGTGCCGTTGTACCGTGCTATGGCTATGCTCGCCAGGACCGTAAAGCTGCTGCCCGTGAACCTATTACGGCAAAGCTTGTTGCCAATCTGATGACGGTCGCTGGAATTTGTCGCACCATTACGATTGATTTGCACCAGGGTCAGATTCAGGGCTTTTTCGATACGCCGGTAGATCACCTCACCGCTCTGCCTATTTTTGCTGATTACTTCAAGAAGAAGGATATCGATCCTGAAAAGCTGTGCGTGGTAAGCCCGGATGTGGGTCGCGCAAAGGCCGCTAAGAAGCTTTCCGATATGCTGGAATCCGATCTGGCTATCATGCACAAGGGCCGTCCTGGTCACAACAAGGCAGAAATCACCGCTTTGATTGGTGATGTTCAGGGCAAGACCTGTATCGTTAACGACGACATGATTGATACAGCCGGCACGCTGTGTGCTGCAGTGGCAACCCTAAAGGAAAAGGGCGCCGATAAGGTATATGTATGCGCGACGCATCCAATCTTTTCTGGTCCGGCATATGAACGTCTGGAAAAGTCTCAGATCGATGAAGTGGTGGTATGCAACACCATTCCCGTTCCTGAAGAGCACCAGACGGGCAAGATCAAGGTTATTTCGGTTGCTCCGCTTTTGGCGCGCGCTATTAGCAACGTGTACTCCAATAAGTCTGTTGCATCCCTGTTCGATCCGGAATTTGCTCTGTAAATCATGCGTGTCATTGTAGGGTTAGGTAATCCCGGAGAAGAATACGCCCATACCCGCCACAACGCCGGCTTTGAGACCATTGATCTTTTGGCTCAGCGCTGGGGTGTGACCTACTGGAAAAATACCTGTGGGGCGCTGGTGGGCGAAGCTAAATTGCGTCATACAGACGGCAGCGTTGAAAAGGTTATTCTGGCAAAGCCGCAAAGCTATATGAATTTGTCGGGTGGTCCGGTATCAAAGCTGTGCCGCGAATACGATGAAACACCTGAAGAGCTCATTGTGATTCATGACGAAATGGACATTGCGCCCGGTACCGTACGCGTAAAGCGTGGGGGCGGTCATGCCGGACACAATGGCTTGCGTTCGATCATTGACAAGTTGGGCACGCGCGATTTTTTACGGGTGAGAGTAGGCACGGGTCATCCACCCGGACGCATGAAGGTGGTTGATTTTGTTTTGCAGGTGCCACGCCACGAAGCCAAAGAGGACTTCGATCAAGCGGTCGAGCGTGCTTCAGAGGCTGTGGAGTCGCTTATCAATGACGGTTTGGAGCGCACCCAGAATAAGTTCAACTAGTTGTTGTATATCCCATAAACAACGGGGACATAATTGTGCCAATTGCCTATGAGGTTTCTACCAAAGGCCTTCACGAGTAACGTGGAGGCCTTTGTTGTGTCACAATAGAGACGAAAAAAGAAACAATTAGTTAGGTATGAGTTATGAGTGCGCGTATTAATGTTGCCGCAGCCGATCCGGCTGTGGCTGAAAGTCTTGCTGAAAAAATTGATTTGCCGCTCTTCATTGCTACTACCTTGGTGGCACGCGGCATAGATACTCCCGAAAAAGCAGAGCGTTTTCTTCATCCGAATTTGGAAGAAGAATGGCTAGATCCCTACACGCTAGAAGGTATGGATGCCGCGGTCGATCGTATTGAGGAAGCCATTCGAGACGGTCAACATATTTTAGTGTATGGCGACTTCGATCTGGATGGCGTGTCGGCAACCACGCTTATGACCCGCGGTCTGCGCAGTTTGGGTGCAACGGTTACCCCTTTTATTCCTTTGCGTTTTGAAGAAGGCTATGGCCTATCGGATGCCTCTATAAAGCGTGTAGAGTCCTATGAGCCGGCACTGGTTATCACGGTTGATAACGGCATTGCCGCCAAGCGCGAAGTGGCTCTTTTGCAGGAAGCTGGCATTGATGTGGTGATTACCGATCATCATGAACTGGCCGATTTGGTGCCGGTAGGCGTTCCGGTGGTTGATCCTAAGCGAAGTGATAATCCCAATACCATTTTGGCTGGGGCAGGTGTTGCCCTAAAGGTTACCCAGGCGGTTGCTTCGCGGTTTGGCAAGCCGCGTCTGTGGCGGGATCTTATAGATTTGGCAACGCTGGGCACAGTGGCAGACCTTATGCCGATGCGGGATCAGAATCGCGCGTTAGTCAGCGAAGGCTTGCGCATGATCAATGAAAACCCTCGCCCATACATTGCAGCCTTGTTAGGTCAGTCCGGTTTTGCCGATAAACCGGTAACGTCTTCGAATTTGAGCTTTACCTTGGTGCCGCGCCTGAATGCAGCAGGACGTATGGGCAACGCTCAGCTGGCGTTGGATTTGTTGCTCTGTGACGATTTCGCCGATGCGTGTCATTTGGCCTCTGAACTTGAAGAAACTAACACTCGCCGCCGCACCATTGAACTGGAACTTGCTGAAGTGGCAAGTGCTCAGGCAGAAGAAATCTACAAGGGCCAGCGTGCGCTGGTGGTAGCTGGCGAAGGTTGGCATGAAGGCGTGAAGGGTATTGTGGCATCCCGCCTGGCCAACCGCTATGGAGTGCCCACCTTGCTGTTTACCATTGATGGCGATGAAGCTCATGGATCCGGCCGCAGTGTAGGGGAGGTTAACCTCTTTGAAGCGGTGTCGCACTGTCAGGATTTGCTCGTTCGCTTTGGCGGTCATCATGCTGCGGTGGGTGTAACCATCAAGGCGGATAAGCTGCCTGAATTCACAGAGCGCTTGTGTGCGTATATGGATAAGCTGCCAGCTGAAGATTTCACCGCGCGCATAGAGGTGGACGCGACAGTTGATTTAGGTGAGCTTACTATCGCCAATGTAGAGAAGCTGGATTTATTGGCTCCGTTTGGCCAGGAAAATCCCAGTCCATACTTTTTGGCTCATGGCGTCATGATGGCAGGCGGCCGCGCGGTGGGGGCCGATAAGAATCATCTGTCTTGTACGCTTTCAGATGGCAGCCATTCACTGAGCTGCATTATGTTTCACTGTTCTAATGTCAGCGCCCTTTTGCATTGCGGCGTTGCCATGGATGCCGTGTTTGAGTTGCAAATTGACACATGGAAAGGGCGCCGCTCGGTCAAAGCGGTGGTGTCATCGCTTAAACCGTTAGCGCCGTGCGCTGCGCTTGAACAGTGTCTGGAAGACGATGATAAAAACTTTGTGAGTGGTCTTGTGGCTTCTGGGGATGAAGAGGACCGAGAAGATTCGCTCGATTCTTGGAAAACTCCCGAATCGGATCGAATGATGTGGGAGGAACGTGCCACACAAAACCCTGTAGGATTTCGCAGTGATTTGATTCAGGCATTTTTGGGAGAAGGACAGCTGCATGCTTCCCAGCAGCAGGCACTTGATCTTCTGGATGAGGGCAAAAACGTACTGACCATTATGGGCACCGGCAGAGGAAAGTCGCTGATATTTTATATTCATGCTGCCGAATTGGCGCTGGGTCACAATAAGACAAGCGTGTTTGTGTATCCGCTGCGCGCCTTGGTAGCTGATCAGGAATTCCATCTGCAACGTACGCTAGGTTCGTTTGGTTTACAGATTCGCATGCTTACCGGGGCAAGTTCAGTGGAAGAACGCGCTGCTATCATGGATGAGCTTGTCAACGGAGAAGTGGACATTATTCTTACCACTCCTGAATACTTGGATTTTCATGCAAGCGAACTTGCTCAGGTGGCATCGTTTGGATTTGCCGTCATCGATGAAGCGCACCATGTGGGTATATCCAAGGCGGGATTTCGTCCGTCATACCAGCGTTTGGGCGATGCGCTTGAGCGCTTGGGCAATCCTCAGGTGCTGGCGCTTACTGCAACGGCCAATGAGGGTGTATCCGATGAAGTGAAAAGCGCTCTTCATATTGATGAAGTGGTTATCGATGAAACTGAACGCAGCAATTTGATGGTGGTTGATCAGCGCAACAACAAGAAGCGTGAACGCTATGTAACCAGTTTGGTGGCGCAGGGCGAAAAGACACTGATCTATGTGAATTCTCGCATGGAAACGGTCACCTTGGTGCGCCTCTTGCGCAAACAGGCACCCCACATTGCTTCGATGATTGGCTTTTACAACGCAGGCCTTTCTCGCAGTGAACGCGAACGGGTAGAAGAGCTGTTCCGCGAAGGAGGCTTGCAGGTATTGGTTGCCACATCGGCATTTGGTGAAGGCATTGATATTCCGGGTGTGCGTCATGTGGTGTTGTATCATTTGCCCTTCAGCGAAGTGGAATTCAACCAGATGTCAGGTCGTGCGGGTCGCGATGGCAATGAAGCTACTATTCATCTGTTGTTTGGCAAACACGATGTTGATCTGAACGCCTCTATTCTCTTGGAGACAGCCCCCAGCCATGATGGTATGGCTCAGATTTATCGCGCCTTGCGCGGAGAACAACGAGTGCATGGTGAAGGATTCTTCACGCTTGATGCGGATGATTTGGCCCAAAAGGCAACCCGTCTTTTGGGCGACACCATAACACCTACTCAGGTGAGGACGGGTGTTGCTGTGTTTGCGGAGTTGGGGCTTCTGCAAACCGGCACGAGCGACAATACCTCTTTGTCGGTATATGTCGTAGACTATAAAGGAAAAGTTGAACTGAGTGATAGCGTGCGCTATCGCGAAGGACTCGATGAATACGATTCGTTTATCGCATTTAAGGATTGGGCGTTATCCGGTACGGTCGAGCAGCTGCAAGACCGCATCCGTCGTCCACTTCTGCCCTAGGTATACACTGCATAAACACAATCGTTTGAAGGGAGGCAGTCCATGGCAAACCTACAAGAACATCCATTGGGTTTAGTCATTCCGGCGGTCGATCCAACCATTACCTCGTCAACGTCTGCGCCGGTGGGCTCCGACCCTCAGGAGCGTTTCAAGGAACTCGAGAAGCTGACCTCTTCATATTTGGATGAGGGCGACCAAAAGCTTTTAGAAAAGGCGTTTCACTACGCAGAAAAGATGCACGCCGGACAAAAGCGTAAGTCAGGCGAGCCGTTTGTCATTCACCCGGTAGAAGTTGCCATTATTTTGGCCGACTTGCACATGGATGTGGAAACGCTTTGTGCCGCTCTTCTGCACGATACGGTTGAAGATACGGCTGCCACTAAAGCTGAAGTGGCAGAAATGTTTGGTCAGGCCATTGCCAATTTGGTGGATGGGGTAACCAAGATCACCAAGATTGAAGTAGAGTCACTATCCGATGAGCAGGCGGAAACATTCCGCAAGATGCTTATCGCCATGAACAAAGACATTCGTGTGGTTGTTATTAAGCTAGCTGACCGCCTGCACAACATGCGCACGCTTTCGGCTCTGCGCGAAGATCGTCGCATTTTTAAGGCGCGTGAAACACTTGAAATCTATGCTCCTATTGCTCACCGCCTAGGTATTAGCTCTATTAAGTGGGAGCTAGAAGATTTGGCATTTTTCTACTTGGAGCCCACTAAGTTCAAGCAGATTTCTCGCATGGTGGCAGAAACACGCGCTCAGCGTGAAGAGTATCTTGAAAAGATCATCAGCATTTTGCATGGCGAAATGGACAAGATTGGGGTAGAGGCCCAGATCATGGGCCGACCAAAACATCTGTATTCCATCTATCAGAAGATGACCAAGCGCGGCAAAGGCTTTTCTGAGATTTACGACCTTTCTGCGGTGCGCATCATTGTGAACACCGTCAAGGATTGTTATTCGGCGCTTGGCGCAGTGCACAGCTTGTGGCACCCAATGCCGGGGCGCTTTAAAGACTACATTGCCATGCCAAAGTTCAATATGTATCAGAGCTTGCATACGACAGTGATTGGCCCAACCGGCAGGCCGCTTGAGGTGCAGATTCGCACTGAAGAAATGCACCGCATGAGTGAATATGGTGTTGCTGCGCATTGGCGCTACAAGGAAAAGGGCGGCAAGGGTTCAGAAACTGATTTCGACAAGCAGATTGCTTGGCTGCGCGAAATGGTTGATTGGCAGGATGAAACGAAAGATTCGCGTGAATTTCTGCGATCTCTTAAGACCGATTTGGATCCTAAGGAAGTATTTGCGTTCACGCCAAAGGGCAAGGCGATGAGCTTGCGTTTTGGATCGACGCCGGTTGATTTTGCGTATGCTATTCACACCGAAGTGGGTCATCATTGCGTGGGTGCTAAGGTAAATGGTTCCATTGTGCCGTTGAGCTATCAGCTGCAGATGGGTGATCGCGTTGAAATTTTGACGCAGAAAAGTGCCACCCCTTCGCGCGACTGGCTCAACATTGTCAAAACGCCCTCGGCCCGTTCAAAGATTCGTTCGTATTTCGCCAAGATGAGCCGTTCTGACGATTTGCAGACTGGTCGCGATAAGCTGACGCGCGAAATGCGCAAGCACGGATTGGGCATTTCTTCGGCACAGAGTATGCGCGCCATGAAGCAGGTGGCGGAAGCTATGGGCTTTAAGAGTGCCGATGATATGTTGGTCAACATTGGTTCCAACAAGGAAAATGCCACTCACGTTGCCAACCGCATGCTGAAGTTATTGGTGGACAGCGGAACCGAAGACGCAGAAAAGCCCCTTATGGGAACGTCTGCCTCTTCGACCGGCAAGATGCCGCCCATGCTTACCAGCGTGCGTCGTCCAAAAAAGCACGAAACCCATGCATCAAACGGCGTGGTGGTACGCGGTATCGACGATGTGCTGGTGCGTCTGTCGCGCTGCTGCAATCCGGTGCCGGGGGATAAGATTATTGGCTTTGTGACGCGTGGTCGTGGTGTTTCGGTTCACCGTGCAGACTGTCCTAATGCTATTGACCTCAAACGAAATCCTGAGCGCATTATTGATGTGTATTGGGAAGATGATGTACCTGATGCTGTGTTCAACGTGGAAATTATGGTCGAAGCACTCGATCGATTAAACCTTTTGATCGATGTGGCTTCGGTATTGTCTGAATATGGCGCAAATGTGCTTTCGGTATCTACGACCACACACCGTGATGGCATGGCAGAAATGCGTTTTTTGTTCCAGGTGTCAGATATTCATAGTATTGAGCGAATTTTGAATAAACTTCAAACCGTTGAAGGTGTATTTGACGCGCGTCGCATGATGCCGCATACGCCAGCGAAAAAGTAGATGAAAGGGATACTTCTATGAAGAAGCTTCAGGTGCAGCGCAAAGGTCACACGTATGTGGTAACAGGCGCTTGCGTTGATATTGAATACCAAGTGCTTGGTCCCATTGCGAATAATACGTTTGTCATTTCTGACGGTAAGACCACCTTTGTGGTTGATCCATCGCATGATGCCAATGCCATTATGGGCATGCTGGGCAACCGCAAGCTTGATGCGATTGTGGTAACGCACCATCATGCCGACCACACCAGTGCCCTTAAAGCACTCAAGGATAAGACGGGTGCTCCGGTGTATGCTTCTGCGATCGATGCACCCATTATTGAACATCAGCCCAACAACGACTTTCCTCCGGCGGAGTCTTGCCCGGTAGATTTCAAGGTGAAAGATAAAGATGTTATCAAGCTAGGCGCTATGCCGTGGAAGGTTATTTCAACTCCTGGACATACTCCTGGTGGCATCTGTCTGTTCTTGGAATCCGATAAGGGTGAATACCCCGATGGTGCCAACGTGCTTATTTCAGGCGATACCCTGTTCTGCGGCTCTATTGGTCGTACCGATTTTGAAGGCGGCGATGACAAGGCCATGCGTGCTTCCCTTCGCCGTCTATCTCAGCTCCCTGACGATACGCTTGTATTGCCCGGTCATAATTCTCTTACTACCATTGCAGATGAACAGCGAAGGGTATTCCGTTATTTCTGTTAGGTAACAATTTGTGCAAGTGGGTGCGTTAAAGAGCAAAATACCTGCCTAAGAAAAATAACCGGTGAGAGAAATACCAAAGCTGAATACCTTGCCTGTTTTTGAAAAGCAACCCGGTAAAGAAACACGTTTGATTGACGACGCATGCCTGAGAATCGAAAAGGAGAGGTGGCGTTCTCGGGACAGCGATGATGAGGATAAAGAAGGGGATTATCGATGGCCAAAATAGGGAAGAAAGATCACCTGAAGAAGAAAAAGAAGAAGTTCGATTATTACGAGGCATTCGAAACGCAGACTGAAATTGCGGTAAAAGAAGCGAAGCTGCTGCGCAAGATTGTCAACGAATTCGAATCAGCCGAAGGCGTGCATGAAAACCTGGATCATGCTCATAAGCTGGAGCATGAGGCAGATGTGCTGTGTCACAACGTGTACAAAACGCTGGTAACCGATTTCGTAACGCCGTTTGATCGCGAGGATATTATTGCGCTTACCGAAAGCCTGGATGATGTGATCGATCGCAGCGAGGAAATTATTCAGCGCTTCTATATGTATGACATCCATATGATGCACGAAGGCGCTCAGGACTTTGCAGACTATATTGTACGTGCCTGTGAAACCCTGGCAGAAGCTATGTTGGAATTCCGCAACTGCAAAAAGTCGCACAATTTTAAGGCACTGTTGGTTCAGGTTAAGACCATCGAAGATGAAGCAGATAAATTATATTTAAAACTGATTCGCGAACTGTATACAGAAGAGCGAGATCATGCTGTGCGTGTTATGATTTGGACGCGCTTGTTTGACGTAATGGAAGATTGTGTTGATCAGTGTGAACTGGTAGCTAACAAGATGCGTATGGTGTATGTCAAATACGCCTAAGTGAGAAAGAAGACCATGTCTTTAATAGTTTCGAAATTCGGAGGCACATCGGTTGCTTCCCCTGAACGCATTAAAAACGTTGCAAAGCGTCTGATTAAGATGAAGCAGCAGGGCAATGATGTGGTGGCTGTTGTTTCTGCTATGGGTAAGACCACTGACGAATTGGTGGGCTTAGCTGCGGCATTGAACAGTCATCCTTCAAAGCGCGAAATGGATATGCTGCTCTCTACGGGCGAACAGGTGAGTATGGCGCTCTTAGCTATGGCTATTCAGGCGTTGGGCTACAGTGCGGTAAGCTTCACCGGGTGGCAGGCGGGCATCACCACCGACTCCATGTATTCGAGCGCAAAGATTGAAGATATCAAGACCGATCGCATTCGTGCAGCTCTTGATACGGGCGCTATTGTGGTAGTAGCAGGGTTTCAAGGCATTACCAACACGGGCGATATTACGACGCTTGGCCGTGGCGGATCTGATACCACGGCGGTTGCCCTTGCGTGTGGCATTGGCGCTGATGTGTGCGAGATTTATTCGGATGTTGAAGGCATTTATACTGCTGACCCGCGCGTATGTCCCCGCGCGCGCAAGCTGGATGTCATCTCTTACGATGATATGTTGGAGCTTTCGAGCGGCGGCGCAGGCGTATTGCAATCTCGCGCGGTTGAATTTGCTCGCAAGTATCATGTGGTTATTCATTCTCGTTCTGCCTTCTCCGATGCAGAAGGCACGCTTATCAAGGAGGTTGTTCCTTCCATGGAGCAGGCAGTTATTACCGGTATCGCTCATGACACATCTGAAGTTAAGATCACGTTGCGTGGTTTGCCTGATGAAGTGGGCATGGCAGCTCACGTGTTCTCCGTTTTGGCTGGCAGCAACGTTTCGGTTGATATGATCATTCAGAACATCACCAACGATGGCAAGGCGAATATTTCCTTTACATTCCCGGGCTCTCAGGAAGAGCAGGCACACGAAGCAGCTGATCGCATTGCCAAGGAAAAGGGCGCAACGGTGCTTATGGATGGCAATATTGCTAAAGTTTCGCTGGTGGGCACCGGTATGAAGTCCAGTCCCGGCGTTGCAGCTAAGGCATTTGGCGCCCTGGCGGATAACCACATCAACATTTTGGCAATTTCTACGAGCCCGATTCGTATTTCTGTTGTGGTGGAACAGAGCCAGGTTCAGGCTGCGGTACGCTGTCTGCATACCGCATTTGGCTTGGATTCCGATAGCATCTTTGAGGAAACTCAGCTTTCCGCTGAAGAGATTGCCGCAAAGATGGCAAAGGGCCGCTAAATTCTAAACACTAAGCTGCGCACTGAGCTTCATAAGAATTAAGTACTTTGCAGTGGCGCTAAACGTTTCTGGCATGAAGCGTTTAGTGCCACTGGGCGTTTAGGCACTAAACACGTGAGATGCTAAGCGCGCGTGACTAGCGTGTGGCCGTTTGACGAATGGCATGAGCCAGGTTTTCAAGAGTGGTGTAATCGCTGTCACCTTCGCGCAGATTGTGTACGTCAGCGCAGAGTGCCCAAGGGTGTATGACACGCGCTGCCTTGATGAGTGTTTCTGTTTTAGCGTCTTCCAGAGAAAGCAGATAGGGTCTGTTGATCTGTTTTAGGCTGTTCCAGTCAAAGGAAGCAGACATCAGCTTGTCAAAATGGAGCATCACGATATTGGCACTGGATGATTGGGCTAATTCGATGTCGCTTGCCGAATTGATGGTAAAGGTTTGAATGATGGGCGCTTCGGTAAGCGAGCGCAGCTTTACCAAATAGGCCTCGCTGATGCGGTGTTTTTCAGTCTCCTCAGTAAGGCGACGTTCCGTTTCGGCATCGCAGTGCTTTCCGTTGACATGATTGGCGCCGGCATGTTTGGCGGTGTTTTCTGCCAGGTCTTTATAAGCTACATCACCTGAAATCTGAATAGCATCGATGATGCCTTCATTGGCAAGCGCCGCTACCAGCTCTTCTGGGGTATTGCTGAAAACGCCTATCGCAAATGCCGCTTCATCCAGACGTGATACCAAAGCAGTAAGGGTACTGGCAGATACGCTGTTGGGGTTTTCTGGCGTATCCATAACAAACGTGCACAGTTCAGGCTTCGCTAAGTTGATAGCGGTAATATCGGTTGTATCCTTGGCGCCATACGCTACAAGGCAGCTGGGATGAGGTGCTCCGGGAATAGGATGGCGAGCCTGTACAAATAAGGCATGTAGAGCGGCACGGCGGTTGCGTGCGATAGCTGGATTGAAGCGCTCTGCATTTTCTGATGCCTCATCGGCAGCCGCTTCAGCATCATGTATCTTGACTTCCTCTGATGAGCGGATAGCTGCTTCTTGGAATACCTGGAAGGTGAGCTTTTTATTGGCGCTGCGCACCAAGGCATCGTCCAGTAAAACGCCATCCACATGAAGCTTCGCCATCTTTTCAATATCATTGGGCGTTTCTATGCCCCCTGCGGCTATCACGAGCATGTGTTCGGGAATGTGTTTGCGCAGACGGATGGTATGCCACAAATCGCTATCAAACGTTTGGTAGTTGCGATTATTGATAGCAACAATGCGCGCACCGGAATAGACAGCACGTTCCACATCGTGTTCATTTTCCACTTCAACAACGGCTGACATACCTAAATCGTGCGAAAGAGCAATATAGGTAGCCAGATCGGTGTCGTTTAAGACTTGACACATGAGCAACACTGCCGATGCTCCAAGTACTTTGGATTCGTATATCATGCGCAAGTCAATAATGACGTCTTTGCGAATTACAGGAATCGAAACTGTCTGTGCAATTTCGCGCAGCTGAACATTAGAACCCATAAACCAGGTAGGCTCGGTGGGACAACTTAGGGCAGCAGCGCCGGCATTGGCATAGTCGCTAGCGATGGTGGTGTAGGGAAAGGTGCTTGAAGCATCTTCGTGCGAAAGTGTGGCATGAGCCACTTCGCAAATGAGAGAGAGCCTATCTTCGTGAAGTGCCTTTTCGAGAGGAAAAGTAAGGCCACGAAAGTTCATATCTTCCTGCACCTTAGCGCGGGCAAGCTCCTGCATGGTGGTATCGGAAACTACGCTGCGTTCTTCAGCAAGGCGTTCATTGGTCTTTTCGATAATGCTGTTTAATAGACTTGATGAGTTCATCAATCGATCTCCTGATGTTTTGTTCGCCTTTACGATAATAAAAGGTTCTTAGTGGTCTGTGGTATTTGTTAAAGGATAGTTACAAAGCCTGGCATTTCCCGTCATATTGCCGCCGAATAGGGGGCTTTTTACAGCTAAGTCATCCGAACGTAGTATTATGACTAGCAACTTATCCCCTAAACAAAGGAGCAAATCGATGCCTTGGACGAAGGAAATGCCTGCTCATCCAGTGGTTGCTGTTGCTGGTGCTACGGGTGCTGTGGGACACGAATTTCTTGAAGTACTTCATGATCTGGATTTCCCTGCAAGTGAGGTGCGTGCGCTTGCTTCAAAGCGCTCGGCTGGCAAGAAGCTTCCATTTAAGGGGTGCGGTCAGGTTCCAGCAGGGGAATTGACCGTTGAAGAGATGACCGCTGATTCTTTTAAGGGCGTAGATATTGCTCTGTTCAGTGCAGGCGCAAGCGTCTCTAAAGAAATGCGTCAAGCGGTGATAGATGCCGGCGCCGTTATGATTGATAATTCCAGCGCTTTTCGCATGGACGACGATGTGCCGCTCGTGGTGCCTGAAGTGAATCCAAAGGATATTGCATGGCATTCGGGCGTCATTGCCAATCCCAATTGCTCCACCATTCAAATGGTTGTTGCCTTAAAGCCTCTCTATGATATTTCGCCTATTAAGCGTGTGGTGGTTTCTACGTATCAGGCGGCATCGGGTGCAGGTGCAAAGGCTATGGATGAGCTCTATTCGCAAACGCAGCAGTTTTTGAATGGCGAAGAGCTGACCGTTGAAGCCTTTAGCGATCAGATTGCATTCAACTGCATTCCTCACATCGATATATTCTTAGATGATGCTTCCACGAAGGAAGAGTGGAAGATGGTTGTAGAAACCAAAAAGATTATGGGTGATGATGGCATTCAGGTAGCAGCTACCTGCGTTCGCGTTCCGGTACTGCGCTGCCATGGCGAAGCTATCAACGTGGAATTTGAAGACGAGGTTACCCCACAACAGGCTCGTGCTGCTTTTGAGGCAGCTCCGGGTGTGACGGTTATGGATGATATTGCCAATAACGTCTATCCGATGCCGGGATTGCTGGCAGGTACTGATGGCGCTTATGTGGGTCGTATTCGCAAGGATCTTTCCGTTCCTCATGGGTTGGCTTTTTGGGATGTAGCTGATCAGATTCGCAAGGGTGCCGCCCTGAATGCGGTGCAGATTGCACAACTGCTTTTGCCGTAGAAGATATGCTGTGTGCGCAAACAGATCTTGCTGTAATGGAGTAACCGTTTGCGCTCTTGCTGCAAGAAAGCAACCGTTTGTGCCAATTGCTCTTGCTGCAAGAAAGCAACCGTTTGCGCAAACGGTTCTTTGTATGCGCACAATATCTGCTTACTCAAAGAGTCTAAATAGCGAGGGTTGTTTGAGACTTACTGGTCTTTGCTATGGCGACGTGCCCAAAACGTATCGTTGTAGGCGAGAGGGGCAACTTTTATCATGCCGCAGTAGAAGTCAGCATCTTCTGCTGCAAAGCCCGTTTTGTAGGTCAGCATAGTGATGGTTGCATCTGCTTGGATACAGGGTTGTGCCGGTGTACCGTGTTGAGCTGAAAAGCCGCTCGGTACATCGGCGGCAATAACATAAGCACCATGTTCTTTTGCGCCGTTGATGGTTTTGATCCAAGTTGCGAAGGGTTCGCGTACCGTTTCGTCAGAAAACCCAGTTCCTAACAGCGCATCAATGAGCACTTGAGCTTTGCTGGTCGCTACGGCAAGCTCGGCATCAGTGGGGTTTTCAAGAATACGCACATTGGGGTTACGGGTAAGATCATCTTCCAATTCGCAGGCAGTGGTACGAGCTGGTTCCGCTTTTATGGTGTGAGGGGCACCGGTGCAAATGATATCTACCTGCCATCCTGCTTGCGCTAAATAATCAGCCGCCACCCATCCGTCTCCTCCATTGTTGCCATGACCGCAGAAAATGGCAGCGCGATACGGATCGTCTTTGTGAGGCGTTGGAGCATACAATGCGGCGAGTTGGGTGGCGTAGTATCCCAAAAACCGTCCTGCTCGGTGCATTAACGTGTGCAGCGAAGTGCCACTTTGTGCGATAGCTTGTTCTAAATCCACTACTTCATTCACATCGAGCATGGGATACGGGGTGGTATCTTGGTAGGGGCTTAAGGCCTTGCTGTAAATATCCCAAAGCTCATCAAACGACATACGGGCGTTGGCTGGGCTTGGGCTTGGAAGCGCAGTACAAGGGATGCCATTTGCAGGCTTACAGAGCCGACGGTAGAGCTGAGTTGCTTTTGTGCCGGTAGTGAAAATGGCTTCAATGGCGGCAGTATTGAGTATTTCGCTCAAATCATTCGGACGAACGTCGGTAATGCTGGCATCGCTGGCACCTTCTATCGTGCATTCGGCAACAACATCCCAGAGTGCTATGCCATTACGTAAAAGAAAATCGTTTTTTTCTTCGACAGTTTCAGGGGCTGGTTCGTCATAGACGAAAGCCATAATGCGCCAAAAGCGGTTTTGGGGGTTACCGTAAAAGAACCCTTCTTCACGCGATTTGGGAGAAGGAAAACTGCCCAAAATAAGAATGCGAGAATACTGATTATAGACTGGCTGGATAGGATGAACGATGTGCTTACTCATATGGTGCTCCCTCAGCGATTAGCGAAATTTGGCTGTTCTTTCACTTCTATAGTAACCATGTGATGTGGCATTAAGGTGTGGCTTATCCGTAAGATGATAAAAGTGCTTAAGGTATAACCATAGTGCTTTTGATGAATTGAAAGTGAAAACTACACTCATGGATCTGTATGAAGCAATGCTCAAACGTCATACGGTACGCAAGTTTTCAGATAAGCAGTTATCATTCGATGTGGTGCAGGCACTGCTTGATCGTATGAATCTTGATAATGCACGCTATGGGGTAAATATGTTGCTTCGCGTCGATGATGCTGCAGCATTCGGTGCAATATCCAAGCTCTTTTTGGCAAAGAACGTGCAGAACTATCTCATTCTTGGTGTGCGTCCAGACGCTCCCGTTCCTACCAAGGAAAGGTTTTGGGAGGAAACTAAGCATGCACAAGAACAACTGAATGCTGATACTCGCGCAGCTCATCATGGTTATGTGCAGGGTGCGGCGGCTATTCCTGGTGCCGACAATACAACGGTACCACCGCTCACAACCAGCTCGGATGGCAGAGAACGTTTGGGGTACGCGGGTGCAGACATGATGCTGTTTGCTCAAACCTTAGGGCTCAATTCCTGGTGGGTAGGTGCCACCTATAATCGTAAAGCAGTTGCTCAGCAGGCTTGCGATAGGCAGATCGTAGGAGTGATTGCCTTAGGCTATGGCATTACTGAAGGAGAGCCCCATAAAAGTAAAGCTCCCGAAGAAATAAGTTCGTATGATGCTATTGAATCGCCTGCGTGGTTTAGACATGGCGTAGAAACGGCCTTGCTTGCTCCAACGGCATTGAATAAACAGGCTTTTACCATTACCGGCAGAGAGAATAAAGTGTTGATCACCTATGCTCCGGGTACGTATGCCAGTGAGGATTTAGGATTGGTTAAATTCCACTTTGCCGCAGGGGCGGGTCCTCATCATTTTGAATGGGCTTAGATAGGTTTAGTTGATTATATGAGTCGATAGACTCTCTGGTTATAAGGCGAAGCAGTACGCCCCGTTGAACGTATAGGTTCAACGGGGCGTATCCTTGAGCTGTGTCTAGTTTTACGGCCTGCCTGTAAAAAGATTTTACAGGCAGCCTAACAAGATTTACAGCCTACCTGTAAACAGGAATTTGATGCGCTGCCACAGACTTGCTTTCTTGGGAACCAGCTGAATAGCATTGTCTTCTGGAACCGATGGGGTGTTATTTGGAAGAACTTCTGCCTGCGGCGTGCTGGTTGCTTGAGTAGGAGCAACGGGCTGCTCCGAGGCAGCCGGCTGTGCGTAGGTAGGTGTCTGCGGAGTGCCGGCAGGCTGTGTGGTGACCGGCGTCTGCGGAGTGCCGGCAGGCTGTGTGGTGACCGGTGTCTGCGGAGTGCCGGCAGGTTGTGTGGCGGCTGCGGTTGATTGGGCTGCCGCAGGTCCTGCAACACCCGGCTCAATTTCTTCAATACCACCCAAGGGGGCTGTTGTTTTTGTTGTTGGAGCAGGTGCTGGAGTAGGTGCTGTGTTTGCAGGAGCGCTTTCGGTAACTGCCTGCTCGGCTTCGCGGGCGGCTTCTATGTCTGCTTCGAGTACCGCTTCAACCTGAGCCTGCTGTGCTGCATGCTGAGCCTTAGTGACATAGTCGTCTTCTGCTTCAAAGCGTTCGGCTGCTGCTTCGTCGGCGTTGAGCTCAGCATCGATCATATCTAGTGGGGATGGCTCGGGCTGCTTTACCGGTTCAGGCTGGTTTGCTTGGTCAACCTGCAAAGAGCGTGCCGGCGTGGCTTTTTGTGCCTCAAAAGGCTCTGGCGTATCAGTGGAAACATCTTGTGCTACCAAAGGCGTCAATTCCTCAGCATCTTTTGGTGTTAAATCAGAAGCATCAACGCTGTAGAACGTTGAATCGGGCATGTGCTCAAACGCTTTGTCCAGCGAGCTCATAACTTCTCTGTCGCGCATGCGAGCAACGCGTGCCGTAGCGCTTCTGAGTGCTGCCTGTTCTTCACGCAGACGACTTGCCTGTTCGGAATCGGTACGCGCTTTCTTGATCAGGTAGGCTTGCGAATCGAAGGATTCGGTGACGCCATCGGGGCCTTCAGTAGCGAAAAATTCAAGGGGCGTATACGTTAAGTCCGATTTCAGCATGCGCAGCTTTGCTGTATCGGAGAGTGATATATCCAGATACTCGTTAATACGATTTTTTAAGTCTGGCTCGGTGATAGGCCAAGCAATCTCAACGCGCTTTTCCATGTTGCGCGTCATTAAGTCGGCACTCGACAGATACAGTTCGCGATCTTCGCGCGGTCCAAAGCCGTAAATGCGGCTGTGTTCCAGCAGGCGACCTACAATAGAAACCACTTCAACGTTGTCGGTGTAGCCTTCAACTCCTGGCACAATGCAGGAAATGCCGCGTACCAATAGGGTGGCATGAACGCCTGCTTGTGATGCTTCAGCAATTTTATCGATGATATCTTTATCGGTCACCGAATTGGTTTTAAACATCAATCCGTTGGGTTTACCAGCACGTGCCAGCGCGATTTGCTCATCAATCTTGCGCAGGATCATTGGCTTAATCTGAAGCGGTGCAACCGAAAGTGTCTTATAGCGATCCGATGCATTTTCAAGGCCCATATTGCGGAAGAATTCAGCAGCATCCTTGCCGATACTTTCATCGGTAGTGATAAA
>UQDJ01000006.1 GCA_900539675.1 uncultured Coriobacteriaceae bacterium
TGTACAGGATGTGGTTGGTCTTTGCCAAGTACTTCTGTACTTCCTGGAGAGAAGAACCTACGCAGGTATCAACTGCATTTTCCTGACCTTCAAGAGTGCCGTTCT
The DNA here is from genome assembly GCA_900539675.1 of uncultured Coriobacteriaceae bacterium. GTDB lineage: Bacteria > Actinomycetota > Coriobacteriia > Coriobacteriales > Eggerthellaceae > Anaerotardibacter. The sequence goes on from UQDJ01000006.1 coordinate 106, forward strand.
GCAGTGCGAAGTAGGTTTCAGACCATGCCAGCGGGGTGGGTTCTGCACCCAGTGCACGCCAGAATGCCATGTGGTTGGTGTTTTCCATGGTACGGATCTGGAAGCCCTTGAAGTCATCCAGAGTGGACAGGTCGCGGTTAGCGGTGGTCTGACGATAGGTACCATTCTGCAGCCAGCCGAGGCTTACGAAGCCAGCTTCCTCGAAGGAGCTGTTCAGCTGCTTGGTGAATTCATTGTCGCCATTGAGAACTGCTTCGATCTGGTCACCATTGTAGGTAGCGAATGCCATCGGTGCGTCGAATACAGCCAGGTTCGGAACGAAGGAAACAATAGGAGCAGGCTGAGCAATTACGATCTGGATGTCGTTAGCCTGTTCCTGGCGGAGCAGGTCAGAGTCGCCACCAAGTTCGCTGTTTGGATGGTAATCCAAGGTCAGCTTGCCGCCAGTGATTTCACTAGCACGCTTAGAAATTTCTTCGCCCCAAAGATTGCCTGCAGCACCCTTACCGGTGTTGTCAGCCATGATCAAGGTCGTAGCTTCCAAGTTAGCATACTTATCATCAGCATTGCTGCTTGATGAGTTGCTGGAGCTGTTGTCGCTGCTTCCGCAGCCAGCGAGACCGAGCAGTGCGGCTACCATAAGCACGCTAATAGCAAGCACTGCTAGGTGTTTGGCCTTAAAGGCCTTTTCTAAAGCTTTCATCATGAACTCCCTTCTAAAAGCTTTCTCACCTTTTGTATGATTCTATGCCGAACCTTTGCCCTACGCCACTGTTGTATACAGGAACGTGGAGAACCAAGGTACATAAACGATAAGCAGCAAGGCAATGATAAACGCAATGATGAATGGAACTGCGCGCCTTGCGATGGACATTGGCTGTTCCTCGGAGATGTTGCCGATAACAAACAGGTTCAAGCCAAATGGAGGCGTTGCCAAACCAATTGCCAAGCAGCATACCAAGATTACACCAAAGTGCACAGGGTCAACACCCAGAGCCTGCATTGCTGGCAACAGAATAGGTGCCAGAATAATGATAGCCGGGCCAGTATCCATAACCATGCCCAAGATGAGGAACAGGATCATGCATACCGTAAGTACTGCCCATGCACTGTCGAACGTAGAGGTAAGGAAATTGGTAATTGCAGCAGATGCGCCCGTCAAGGACAGTACACGACCGAATGCGGTTGCGAATGCCAAAACGAATGCCAAACCACCGTACGTACGTACTGCCGTAGCAAGAATGCCCAGAATGTCTTTAAACTTGATCGAACGATATACGAACAGGGAAACAATCAGAGCATAGAAAACGCTGATACATGCAGCTTCAGTCGGTGTTACAAAGCCAGCATAAATGCCGCCCAGAACGATTACCGGGCAAAGCAGTGCAGGCAAGCTGTCAATGAACAGATGGCCTAAGCCCTTGCTCTTGAGTTCTTTAATGGCGCCAGTGATGCGCTCGCGGTCTTCACCCTTACGATGGCAGTAAATAACTGCATAGATCATTAAGCAAACGCCGATCAAAATGCCAGGAAGAATACCGCCGAGGAACAGAGAACCGGTGGAAACGCCCGTGGCCAGTGAATACAGAACGAATGGAATAGATGGCGGGATAATTACGCCCAAACCACCAGCAACAGCAATCATGCCGGCACTCCACTTACGTTCATAACCCAAGCTTACCAAGAACGGTACACACATTGCACCTACAGCTGCCGTGGTTGCAGGACCGGAACCAGAAATTGCACCGTAGAACAAGCAGGTTACGATAACTGCACACGGAACGCCGCCCTGAAGACGACCAATGAAGAAGGCGAAGAAGTTGAACAACTTCATGGAAATGCCGCCTTCTGCCATGATGATGCCGCCCAAGATGAACAGCGGTACCGCCAGAATTGGCGTTGAGTTAGCGCCTGAGAAGGCATTGGTTACGAGCTGGGTGATATTGCCACCTACGCCCGTGATCATGATAGGGGCAAGGCTGCCCGCCACCATTGCAATGCCAATAGGAATTGAAATGGCAATTGCAATCAAAAATACTACGAATACGAGAATTGCAGGCATTAGTTGTCCCTCCCCCCATTGCTAAATGCAGCTTTAATTGCGTCAGCTTCATCCTTCTTATGTGCGTCCTCTTCAGTAGCACCGGTATCGGCGCTATCAAGCTCGAAGGCCGCCTGTTCCTCTACTGAATTCTTCGGAGGAACGTTAAAGGTCTTAGCGTGAATAATAAACATCTGAATACTGCGTAAAGCAGCCAATGCGAAGCCAATCAGAACGATCAGGTACATAATCCACATTGGCAGCATAATTGCTGGAGAGGTTTCACCGCTTGCGATAATGCGATTCAGAACCGTAACAGATGCATTGGTGAGCACCGCCATCATCGCGAACGTGAACGCATCTACAAAAATGTTTACTGCGTTATGAAGCTTCCAAGGCATGATGTCCAGCAGCGCGTTAACGCGCAAAGACGTTTCCGTACGAATGCAGTACGGCAAGGACAAGAATACCGTGGCAATCCAACAGAAGCGGCATAATTCTTCCGCCCAGCTCAATGAAGTGATAGGCGTATTACGACAGATAACCTGCGCCAAAGTTACGCAGGATATCACAACAAGCATGAAAATAAGGATTGCTTCCTCAAAGTGCTTGTCGAGCCACTTAATAACTTTCATTCCGATTTTTCACCCCAATTCGAAAACTAGTATTCCAAAGGAAATACATTTGACACAGAATGCGCCACGAGTAGATAGATAAAGCAAGAACCCCCTCTCATGTTGTGTCGTTCTGTACTGTTGACCAGGCTTTTTACAAGTCCCCTAAAGCCTTTGTGTCTATCAGAACATGCAGGTGTGTCAAAACCCTCATTTTGAACACGTTCACCCGCGTTTAATGCTTAGTATATGACTTGTAACTATTCCGGCTTATATCAAATGCGCTTTCAATTGATTCAGTAATCGTATAAATTAGCCTAATACATTAGTGAAAGTGCCTATAAGCTGAAATTGTTTCGGTAAACGTATCAATAAGCTGGATTAATTTACACTGTGTATATAAATCATGATAATGGCGCGAGTCAGAATGGTGCGTAATGTGAAAAATGGTGTCCTTAATAACACCCAGCGCTTAATGCACCGACCCAGCGACTAACCCCTCTTTTCCCCTCAGTTATTAGCGCTTGCAATAAGCCTAGCAGAGCGCTTGACGTCCCACAATAGATTAATTTGAAAACAAGGCAGCACTTATTGGCTTCGGCTGAAAGTCTGCTGAATATAGTCACATAGAAGGCCGCACATAAGAACAATACAGGCAAACTCTTTCGAATGTTAGCAAAGCGCGATCTGCAGAAAAATATGGTGTCATCCACCTAATAGACCAATACTTCAAGCTGTTTTGCTCTTGCCAAAGGCATACACTCAGCATCAACGTTGCATTCTTTACGTTGAAAGGGGTTCACTATGGATCTGCATTTGCTTGAGGGGAAAACCGCAATCATTACGGGCGGTACACGAGGTATTGGTTTTGCCATCGTAAAGAAATACCTTGATAACGGTGCAAATGTTGCTCTGTGCGGTTCGCGCCAAGAAACGGTCGATAAAGCCTTGGCTAAACTCAACGAAATCAATCCCGACTATCCAGTGATGGGCCTTACGCCGAATCTTTCGGATCCCGCCTCTATCAAAGAAGAATTCGCCAAGGTACTAGACAAGTTTGGCCGTATTGACATCTTGGGCAACAATGCAGGCGTTTCGGCACGCGAATCAATTTATGACTACGATCCCATGGCGTTCAAGAAAACCATGGAACTCAACGTCAACGCGGCATTTTATTGCTGCCATGAGGTAGCACCTATCATGAAGAGCCAAGGCGGCGGCGTTATTATTAACACCTCTTCGATGGTAAGCATCTATGGACAGCCATCCGGATGCGCATATCCGACGTCAAAGTTTGCCATCAACGGTCTGACCAAATCGCTCGGTCGCGAATTGGCTCCCGATAACATTCGCGTTAATGCGGTAGCCCCTGGCATCACCCATACCGATATGGTAGATGCCTTGCCTGAAGAAATGATTAAGCCTCTTATTGCAACCATTCCACTTGGTCGCATGGGCGAACCGGAAGACATTGCTAATGCCTACCTGTTCCTAGCATCTGATCTGGCAAGCTATATTACGGGCGTCGTTCTTTCAGTTGACGGTTTAGCACGCGCTTAAGTGCGCCGCACACATCCCAGCCCGGTATAATCCGCACACCTGATACGGCTTGTACCCAGTGCGCACTTGATACGACTCATACCCAGTGCGCATCTGGTACGTTTAAACATTGAAGTACCCGGTCAACCACAACCAGTGATTGACCGGGTACTCTTGTAATATGGGCAGTATTCCAGCAAACATCCTAATACCCCAGACGCCCTGCCAAATGCCTACCCGGATATCCTATTGAACTGTTTGACACCTAGCGCGAATGCGACCGAAGCTTTCTGCAGGCAATAAATACAACACTGCCCGCAATAACTACAATCCCTGCCAGAATGGCCACTACAGGCCCCAAAGCATCTCCCGTTTTTGCCATAGGAGTACCGCCATTATCACCTGTTGGCTCATCGCTTGGCGGCGTGGTTGATGGCGGCGGGAAACCTGGCGTTGGAGGCGTGTAAGTATTGTTGAATTGCGGCACCTCAACGCCAGATCCATCATCTTCCCTTGCATAGGACAGCTCTGCCTCAAGAGTTCCCTTGCCATTATCTTTCACCACAACCGAAACCGTGTACTTAGATTCATCGTACGTAACACCCTGCTCGGTTCCCAGATCTTCGGAGAGGACATAGCTGTATTCGCCTGGCTCGGTGTACGTTATAGCAGGAAACACTACCGTGCCATCCTTTGAATTCGCAGCGGTGCCTATCGTATTACCGTCACTATCAACCAAGCTGAAGCTAAACTCCTGCGACGCTAAATCGCGACCCGTCAGATGCTTTGTCGCCTGCGGCGCTAGCGCAATCGGCTTAGCTTGATAGGCGTTTTCAAAGGCAATGGCTTGAACGGCATTATCCGAATCACCCGCCTTGAAGTAGCTGATGTCCGTAACAAGCTGCCCGTCTGTATCAGAAACTTCAATCACCACATCAAACGTTTGCGCGTCATAGGTAACCCCTGCATGCTGCGTGCCAGCACGCGTCGCATCGTCATCTGGGGGCATAACTTCGCTTACGCGATATCTATACGTCCCCGGCTCGCTAAATACAAAGTTTTCATCGCCAAACGAAATAGTGGAGGTTTCTCCTTGAGCAGCAGCACCTGCCACTACCGTGGTCTGCTGTGGCAAAGGCATGCTGTCAAGCGATGCATCGTCCGTTTTTCCATCGCGTGATACCTTTGAAAGTTCGAAGCTGAATTCGCCATCAGTCATATCACGTCCGGTTAACGTCTTAGACACATCAATAGAAACGGGTGTGCTGGGCTTAGGATTGTAGGTATTGGTAAAGTCTATCGCCCCATCATAAGAGCCATCATCCAGGGTCCAACCAGCCCACGTAAGCGGACTTTCAGCACTACCTTCGCCTGTTACGTGTGCAATAAGCGTATGGATGGTCGTATCGTAAGCGATCACGCCACCTTCGGTATCACCTTCATTTTCAGCGACAGTAAAGCAGTAGTCTCCTGCCTCCTTAAACGTGATGGCATCATCGCCAAAGGTAAAGCGCCCTGTCTGACCATCACTTGTTGCCGTTAGCGAGTCAGCTCCCCCGCGCAGCGAAATATCCCCCGCCTCAAGGGCGGCAGCAGTCGCTGCATCCTTTTCATCTGGCGCAAGCGTGAACATAAACGTGCGACCATCAAGCGCCACGTCCTGTCCGTCGTAGTCGAGGTGTTTAATGCCACTAATAGAAGCGCTGGCCTCTATTTCGCTATAACGGTTATCGAAGGCAATCGAATCGGTGGGCGTTCCCACATCGCCATCATGTTTCTTGATTTCAGGTTTTCCACCATCAACAACAAGCTTGCCTTCGCCGTTATCTATCACCGTAAAGGTGACGGTGAACATATCGCTACTGTACGATACGCCCGGAATATCTTGGGGGTCCACGCCTTCGGGCAGTCCTACTGCACCTGGATCAACCTCAGAAACGACATAGCTATACGTGCCAGCAGCAGCAAACGTCAATGTGTCAAACGAGAAACTTCCATCGGCTCCATTCGAAGCAAATAAAGCAGCCTTTCCATCAGGCATGGGGGCTTCATTTACCGGCTCCAACTTAAACCAGAACTGTCCTGCACCAAGCGTAAATGGATTGCCGCCTTCAGGGGTGCTGATCGTCTTTTCGCCCGACACCACTCCCTCTGTTGGCGTGGCTTCATACGTGTTCTTGAATACTACACCACTAGGCTCAACCGACTTCCCGCTGGCATCTGCGTATTCCACCGCCGTATTTAAGATACCCTTACCATTATCGGACACGGTTATCTTTGCAGTATAGGACGTCTGGTCATACGTTATGCCTTTATTGGTAGTGCCAGCACCCTGATCGGCAGTTCCAGTACCCTGCTCAGAAATCTTGTACACGTACGTGCCGGGAGCAGTAAATGTTAACTGATCATCGGCAGATCCAAACGTAAATACACCAGGCTCGCCATCGGCCGCTGCTGAAGATTTCGCCGTCATATCTTTAAGCGCTGGCATCTTGGCGAGTGCTTCATCATCGGTTGAAGCACTTTCGCTACCGGGTGCCTGATAGGACACCTTATCAAGATTAAATGTGAACTCATCCGCTTTCATATTGCGGCCGGTTAGGATCTTGGTGCCACCAAGCTCAACCGGAGCGCTTGGACTGGTGGTGTATATGTTGGTGAAGGCAGCGCTTGCGGTACGGCCCTGATCAGACGTATTCAGTGCTTGAGAATTGTCATAAGTAGGTACCGCGCTCAGTATGCCATTTTGATCGGCCACCCTTACAGTCACCTTAGCCGTATGCATGTCATACTGAATCCCGTTATAGATCGGATGATCCGCATCAACCCCATCAGGAAGGACTTCGGTCACCTCAAAGGTATACGTTCCCGCCTTCGAGAATATCATGCTGCCAAAGGTATTTGTATGGCTGTGTATATCATCGGAGAAGTCGCCCGATACAGTTGTGGTTATCGCGTGCGAAGCAGCATCCCAACCTTCAACTTTAATAGATGCAGTTTCGCCCTCAATTGCATTGAGTGTGTCATCGTCAGCCGCCTTAAGCATAAACGAGAAACTCTGATTGCCTGTTGTCCCTATTAAGGTTTTGCGTGCCACAAGATTAAGCGGAACGCTTGCCTGTGGAGCATGACTATTTGTAAAAGCTGCAATAGTTGCATTTTCTACATCACCTTTGCCGGGCGCATTGGAGTTTGCATATGTGATAGATTCGCATTCCAGCGTACCATCTCCCTTATCCTTCATTACTACCGTCGCCGTGGCACTATGCTTGTCGAAGGTAAGACCATCAGTGCCGTCAGCGGGCACATCCCTATTCTTGTAGCCCGTTTCAGTGATGGCATAGCTATATGTTCCCGCTTGGTTGAACACAATTTCACCAAACTGGGAACGATGATTTTCCGTGGTGTTGTCAATAGTTGCAGTTAACCCAGTGGTTGGCATCGGCGTATCGATTACGGTGCCGTCTTCGGCTTTACTCTCGCCAGCTGCCAGCGTAAACCTGAACGAATCACCTTCTTGCCAATCACGGTTGGCAAGCGACTTTTGCACCTCGAGCACCGCCTTGCCAGTGGCGCTATAGGAATTCGCAAACGCTGCGGCATCAGTTATAGGCGCACCGTTCACTTCGATGCTAGCGCCACCAGAATACGATACCTTCGACGCAAGGGTACCGGTACCATTGTCGGTCACCGTCACTGTTGCGGTCACATCACGATCGTCGGCCGTGATGCCCCAGCCGCTTTCGCTGGTTTCTTTAATGTGATAGACGAAATCCTTCTGCATAACATATGCGCCGGTAGCGTCTTTCATATCTTCTTTCGTAAACGTAATTTCACCAAACGAAGCGCGATAAGGGTCAGCACTTTCGCCCTTTGTTACCGTTGTCGTCGCTTTATCCCCTTGGGCATCCGCAGGCATTGGAGCTGTGGGGTTCACCGCATCACGAGTCAGCTCGAAGGCAAATGCATCTCCCGCATCATCACCAGAAGCCGCATGCCATTCGCGTCCTATCAACGCCTTTGCCACATCGAGCGTAGCGGAAGTACTATCTGGCTTATACGTATTAGTGAATGTCATAGCACCAGTAACTGTGCCGTCTTCCGTTGAGCTGGAAATACTTGCCTTATGTTCAAGGATCAGTGAGCCATTTTCGTCATTGTGTTGCGTGATAGTCACCTTGATAGTAAATGTCACTTCGCTTGAATCGACATGACTTACTGATGACGTATCTTCCCGAACCTCAAAGGTATAAACACCTGGTTTGGTATAGGTTAGAAAGCCTGAATCGAACTGCCACTGCTGTGGGTTTGCCGCTATCTCAGGGTCGGGACTAATAACGATAGAGTAATCGAATCCCTTGTCACCGTTAGTCTTGTACGCAAAATCATATGGTGCTGCTTCCTGGCCCTCGCCAATCGGATTTCCATCCTCGTCCCAGGTGGCAATGACACTTGGCAGGTCAGTGTTATCCATGGCCCACGGTTTGGTTCCCTTTGATGCATCGGCAACGTCATTTAGCTCCATCGCCGTCATTGACACGCGGAATCTAAATGTGTCGTCATCGAGCCATTGGCGCCCATCAAGACGCTTGACAAATGATTGAGAGCCTTCAACAGATGCGGTCTTAAAGGTGTTAGTAAAGTCTATCTGATCAATGCCTACTGAAGGTGCTTTACCGCCACCAATGAGAATCTTATCTACCTTAGATGTTGCACTTAATGTACCGTCTCCGTTATCGACAACCGTAACTGTTACCACATAGCGCACCCCGTCAGAAGATATGCCTGCAGGAAGCGTAGTAGCATCCTCAGAAATGTTATAGACATAGACACCTGCTTGGGTAAACGTAATAGTGCCAAAGTTGATAGGAGCATGCTGTTTGGAGCCTTCGCCTTCCACCAGCTTTTCACCCGGATCGCCGTTCGTTATCTTGATGGTAGGCGTGCTGGAACCTGATACGTTTTCAGCATTCGTGCCGCCCTGTGGCATTGGATAACCCTCGGCAGTTTGCCCAGACGAAGGAGCAGCAGCAACAAGGAAAGAGAATTGCCCGTTTGCGAAAGTAAATTCGCCCGTGTCATCTTCCCGTGAAAGGATCTTATTGCCTGAAAGGCTTATGGATGTAGATGTTGTCTTGTAAACGTTTTTGAATTGAGCAGAAGGCGACTGCGCAACAATTGGCGTTGGTTCATCGCCAGGTTCATCGCCATCAGATAGATCTGCATCATTATCACCTTGGTCATTAGCAAGTTGATCGGTGTTATCTACCATCTGGCTTTCAGATGTGGCGCCCTGCTTCGCATAGTTAATAGAAGTAGTGAGTTGGGCATCGGCGCCTTCACCTTCATAAGAAAGTGTGATGGTCACCTTTACCGGATCGCTGTCATAGGTAATACCCTGATAAGTCCATCCAGATTGAGCTTGATCTTGCGAACTTGCATCCTTATAGGCAGTTTTGCCCTCATTGACGGCGGCGTTCGTAGCGTTTTCATTTGGCACTTCAGCTACCGTATAGGTGTAGTCTTTTGTTTTGCCATCGGGTATCGATCCATTTTCGAAGAGATCCTCCGCAGAAAACGTCATGTCAGCAAACGAACCTGTAATTGCTTGTGAAAGATCGGCGCCTTCTTCTGTGGACGCCGTCACCTCAAGCGTGGCTGATTTACCTTCCTCAGTGCCTTCAGGCATCGGTGCGTTTTCGTTGCCTGGCGTATCGTCTGCCGTCAGACTAAAGGTAAACGTTTCACCTGGTTTAAAATTGCGTCCACTCATGTTCTTAGATACATCAATGTGAGCAGTTGTGGTTTCATAATCATCCTGCACGATAGCAACCGCAGAACGCGAGAATAACGGCGTAATTTCGTTAATGCCAAGCTTAGACAAGTCTTCTTTCTTACCTGCTCCGCTGGATGTGTGCTCCATGCACTGGGCAATCTTAAGGCGGGTCCAACCTTCATCGGCTCTTAAGGACACCGCGCTTTGGTCAAGTTCGCCTTGTATACCATCTGTTTCTGGACCGTATTCAACTATGGTGCCGGGCGCACCGTAGCGCAGATGTAGATCATTTTTATGATTTAGTGCGTCTACATCCCCATAGGAGTCGATATCCTGCCAAACACGCTTGCCGTCAACTTCTTTAAGCGTTCCCTTCATAAGCTGCGCTTGGATATTGGTCAGTGTGGTATCGATATCGCCATCCGAAGCGAAGCGATGCATGGTAGGCACCAGCCTGCCCACGCCGCGCTGCACACTCACGCCATCGTCTTTCGTGCCCGCATCAATAAATACACCTGACTGCGCACCGTCGTAGCTTACATATACCGGAATAAGAGTGTCGTTTAGTGTGTACCCGCGAGGAACGTCTTTCTCTTGGACATAATACATAGTGCCCTGTTCAGGCTTAGCACCCTGTGCACTAGGCAGCTTTGTTGCCCCTTGCAAGTTGACATAGTCGCCCTGACTCGGGTCTAGATGTCGCGTAGGTTCAGACACGTCAAAGGGACTATCCACCTCCTCAGGCTTCACGCGAACAGCATTACCCGCGCCATCTTTTTCCACCTGAGCTTCGGTGTAAACGTTAAATGTTACCCCATCAACCGGGTTGCCTTTTTCATCTACTTTCTGAACATATATGCGGTTTTCGATATTGGGAACATACAGGTTTACCGCCGCTTCTACCGTAAACTCTGCATTGCCACCAAGCGTATGTCCATCATCAAGGCGAACCGTCTTGGCAGGATCAACATCGTCGATCGAAGTAGCGCCGGGGCAGAAGTAGTAACCAATGGCATATTCGGTCTGCTTGCGATCGTCGCCGGTAAGCGTACCCCAATATTTCGTGATGTCTCCAGGCATTTCACTAATAGTGGTCTGCAAGCCGCCAGTCGAGCCAACGCCAAACACAAATTGTGAACCCGGGTCTTTTGCGGCAGCCACCACAGCCGCCATAATGTTGCCCTCATAGGCTGTTCCCTCTTTGTCAGGATTGAAAATCTTCCAACCATTCGTGGAATCACCAGCAAGTGGATAGAACTTCGTAGCCTGCGTAGGCATGGTGCCGTTGTTATCCATGCGTTTTAGCACTACAGCGAAAAGAGTTCCTTTAGTCAGATCTTCTGTTGAATAGACCTTGTCGGATCCGTACTGATGAGCTTCGTTGGGCGCTGTAAGTAAGCCGCTCGCCTGCGCATACGCGCCTGTTTGCCACTGGTTATCGCACATCATTACGTATATTCCGGCAACCTGCTGAATACGCAGATGCATATCCTCTGACTTGCGATAACCAGGTGAATTATTGTCTTCCCGTAATACAAAATGCGGTTCAGAGCCATTGCCATATTGATTGTAAAGATCTTTAAGCGAAAGCGTCTTGCCTGCGTTTTCCCCTGCTACATACTTCAGTTCAACGGTACCATCAACAGCTGTGGTGCCTGTGGCAATGGCGGTATTGCCAGTAAGGTTGTAATTATCATCAGCATCATAAAGACCAAAGGCCACCCCAGCAATGGGATTCCCTTCCTGATCAACCTTTTTTATTTGGCTTTCAGGTAGTGTTGGGAAGTTAAATTTCAGACGCAGGTTTGAATCGGTGTTGCCACGTTCAAGGTAGAAAAATTTAAGCGTATGCACAGAGCCATCGCGGAAGGTATCGCCATCGAACATGCTGCCGTTATCTTTCTCGGCAGCTTCAAAGCATGCTCTAAGAGTAGTATCTTTCCATACCTTGTCTGCATTCTCGTTATAGTCTCCGCTGTTATCAATATCGCCATAAATTATGATCTTGCCTGATGAAAAGTCTATTTTGATGGATGAAGCGTCGTGCAAGCCACCCAAATCACCCACTAACACGTCATCGACGTAGATCCATACATCGTCGTCACCGGAAAACTCATAGGTTATAGGAGAACCATCTTCGCGTAAGCCGCCAGGATTCTGCACAAATTGTGTCGACATGGTCAGGCCAAAATAATGGTTCATCTTTTCGTTATTGGCCTTCAAGTTAGACTTTGGGCTAAGCGTTCCTTCACTTGAAGAGGGCGTATTAAAAACAGTCTTAGCGTCATTGAATGGGAAGAATTGTCCTTCAAGATCCTGTGTTGCGCCACCTGTTGCGACAACACCAGGCGAATCGTACAGCACGAACTTGCCAGCTTCTTCATCAAACCAGGCAAAATTAGCTCCAGCCGGGTTGGATGTGCTGGCGCTTGAATTGTAATAGTAGTAACCGTTTGCGTCCTGCTGGAAAAGACCATCAGCATTCGCAAAAACCTGCTTACCCTTTGTGCCAGACTTGTAATCGGTTTCATTGAATAAGTAGGCAAGCGATCGGCCGTCAGTAGCACGTTGATCGTCTCTCGTAAGGACGGGATAGCCATCTTCTCCAAGCACGTTTTGAACCAAGTTGAACTGTGGGCTCGAAGCCTTGGATTTATCACCGTTGCCCGTCCAGCAGTTTACTTCGCCATGATCGCCACCAGAAACATGCAGTGCATCCTTGCGGAATTTAAGCGCACTGTATTGATTAATGCCAGCTGAATCGATGAAAGCACGCTGTTGTTCTGTAATGGAGCCCCACTCATTGTTGATGCCAGGATCCACCTTATCCGACTTTGTCCTGCCAGATTCCTCTCCGCCATCTTGTGTCCAATAGTCAAACAGGTTCACCGTGGTGCCAGCCGGCGTCATGCCGGCAACTACATGGCCAGCAAATGGGTCATCGCTTTTGAGCGCCCCCCCCCCCGCTGTTTATTTGCGCATTGCTAAGCTGAAGGCCACCTGACAAAGCCCCTTCATAATTGGAGTTTTCGGCGTTTTGGGAATTCAGCTGTTCTAAAGGTGAGGTTCCATTCGCAGCAAAAGCAGAACCAACCCCCCGCAGCCAGCAGGAGTATGGCCAGCAAAGCAGGCACTATCAATCGATGTCTTAACGAGGCCGTTCCCTGTAACCCCTGAAAAGATCTACTGTACCGAGATACGTGCTTGCCCGTAGAGTGCTTGTGGAAAGAACTATTCATCGTGAGTACCTATCGCCAATGAAAGATTCACCGCAAAACACACGTCTTACGGTGTACCTCCTATGGCGTCCCTCCCCTATTACTAAACGCCCAGATAGTTGCCGATATTTAATATTTATACCCCATTTTTTAACAATTGGACAATAATGTTTCGGCAAGTTTTTAAGAGGTTGGGAGATTTTAGGTACTGGCGTAGATCGGGCTTTTAAAAAACCAACCCCCTTTGAAGGGGATTGGTTGTTGAAATCAATTTATTCCTCGCATGTAGTCTGGCCGCTATAATCGTGTCGCCCACGTCCCCATTCTTTATTCAAAAAAGAATGCAAGGCTGCATAGCCTATCCCAATCAGCGAAACAGAAATTAACAACGCAGGTGAAATATAAAATAAAGGATTCTTTTTCATGAGACTGTCCTTACCTAGCTATGATTACCTAGCATTTCAAAGCCGCAACACTTTGCGCTTTTTACGACACGTTAAAAATGAATAAATTTCTTCCCTTCAGCAAGCGCCTTAATCACATCGCACATACGCGTTGACATAACGCCAGAAGACCATCCCCAAATAAGACCAACTACCAAAGCCATTTGAAGTTTGTTAGACACTTCGATCATAGCCGTGTTTCGCTGTATGAATTTTGTACGATTACCAGGAAGTTCTTCGAGGTAGAATCCCCAGGTCCATGCATATTCACTGCAGCCATGAGGCAGCCACGCTACCGCTCCTTGTTGTTTGGGAGGACGACGCGTATCAGAACAACCGACAATATATTTTCCTGGTTCATGCATAACAATTTCATGTCCTACGCCCTGGTCGCCGTAAAAGACCCAATCGCCAACTTTGGTGTCTTGCCATCGGTCCATTATTTCGTAGGTGTTGTAGATACGAAATGCCGCAAGATGTTCAAATGTCTGAAAGCTGTAAAACCCTGCTTTGTTCTGTCCAAGCTGATTGATATAGGGCCAAACTTTTTCGGGTGGTGCGTCAATCTCGACGGCCATTGTCGTAAGCATCACATCTTCATCAGGAAGCCAGTCATCGCCGGGATAGGTTCCTCGTGGAGGTTGTTTGTCTGGACTTACTACATATTTCTTTTTATATTGCCCGAGTCCTGCCAGGACGGCTGACGGGGCTGCTATTCCCGCCGCAGCAGCCAATCCTCCATTAAGAATTAGTTTCATAATGTGCCCCCTTCTTCTGGAATTCTCAACGTATAAAACAATATGAACATTGATAGAACGAAGAGCGGAACTCTTTGAACGTGTTCATTTTCTCGTAGTTTTCGATAGCGTATAAGTAGTGGTAATGCCTTAAAGTTTAGAAAAATTGACAATACTCCCTATGCTGTCAAAAGAATTTGACTTACCTTACCGATTAGGGGATTAAAGGTGCTGACAGATAGCAACTAGGCTCACCATGGTTTATAAAAACAAACCTTGATGAGCTTTGGCGGGAAGAAACTCTTATGAACCAAGCCACTAAATCATTCTCAATGCGTCTTCGCATACTTAAAAGTGTCGATAAGCCCCTAGAAATAATTACGGTCGATCATATCTGCGATAACGCAGGCATTTCGAGACAGACTTTTTATAATCATTTTGAAAGTAAATATATGCTTCGCTCATGGTGGTCGGAATGCTGTGAACAACGCTCCCTAGACAGAATTGGTATAGATCTGAGCTGGGAAGAAGGGATTGTTCGCTATGTTCAATTGATGCTTTCCCCGGGAAGCTTCATCTTCAAATCAGCCTCAAGTAATCGTGCTGAGTCTGAACCGTATGAGCGTATTCTTGTTGAAAGAAGAATTACTGCACTTACTAAAGCCTGTACCTATCGCGAAATTGAAGTAACCCCAGATATTGACTTTGCCATACGCCATTACGCTCAAAGCTTTCGGCTATGTGGCAATGAAATCAGTGCCTTGGGCGAGCACGCCTTCAAGGGGATCAATGAAATTAGCAAACGTTTTGCACTAATTGTGCCTGCCATTCTTTATGACATTTTGCAATTGCCCCAATTTAAAAAGCGTACCCAGCTTGAAAACTATGCTCTTATTGACACGATCGTGTGGAAGGTTTTAAACGATATTTCTGGGTGATTTATCAACTAGATTGCTGCTGAGTCCCAGACGCACTTTTCCACCTATAAGCCAAAGCCCAATAAACGAAAGCCCCTATGAGATAGGCCAACAAGTCCAGCGGGTCACCAACACTGCCCTCAACAAAAAGCGGAGCGGCCAGTTCCCAAAATAGGCCACATAAGAAAATGAAAATAAGGCAGGCTTTTAGCCTGGTAAAGCGCACTTCTGGCTTAATCACATCTATCAAAATATTGGTATAAGCCAAAAAGGCACAGCCACCAAGTAGATCATTGCCATGACAGGCCAACAAGTAGACGGCAATGTTTTCGTTTACCAATGAAGAAACACTTGGCAAAAGAAGCCGATCATTAAGCAAGAACAGAAGCGCGCATAGTACAAGAACACCTACGTCAAAACAAAGCCAGGCTTTAGACCGCTTGATGTTGTATGCAAGCTCTGTAAGAACGCTTCTTGTAAACCCGACTGATCCGCTTTGGCGTGCCTTTTCCTCCGGCTTTCTCACCGCTGCTTCCTACCCGCAATAAGCAAACAAACATAAACCAAAGGCAATACCCACACCGATGACCAAAATCCACCAGCAGCATCCGTGATTGTTGTTCATTTCGTCCCTTTACGCTCTCTCGTTTAATCAAGCATTACTATGATTTTAACCCGTTAGTGGTTATTAATTCCCTTCGCAATTTCCCTTATCAATTTCCTTGTCCATCATTTTAAAAAGCGAACGCAGCATTAGAAAAGCAGATATTTCTACACATATTTCTACTCAATTGATACAAAATGGCTGTCCCAGAACGCAAAAAGGTCAGCCGACAAACGACTGACCTGCAAAAAATCGTGGAGCCAACGGCCGGACTCGAACCGGCGACCTACGCATTACGAGTGCGTTGCTCTACCAACTGAGCCACGTTGGCACTAACGGCGCTATTTAAAGCGCCTAAGCAGTATAGCGAAGAAGCATACCGCGCGCAAGACAGCAGAAGATCATTTCCGCACGAGAGTGACATCCAGAGCGAAAATTGGAGGTGCAGCGTTTCAAGCCAACAGCGCTTAGCACCTCCAAGTTAGTTTGAGAACATACTACTCACGCAGCTAGCGCAACGGATGAGGCTTTTTACCCCAATACACCTTCAAAAAATGGCGCTTTGGCTCTTTGATGGTACCCACCAAATCCAACGTAGCCAGCGCCGCATCGCGTGCCGCGTAAGGACGACGCAGCGCTTCACCACCGCTACGCATAGCATCCAAACACGAAGGATTGTCGTGAATGCGATGCAGCTGAGAGAGCAATTCGGCAGAGGTTATTGCTGTTACTGCCGCTCCTGCATTGGTTACAGCACACGTATTAGCGCGCTCTTGACCGTACGATTTGCCCACCAGCAACAATGGCAAACGAGCACATAAGCATTCCGTCGTGGCCAATCCACCTGACTTAGCAATAATCAGATCGCACGATTCCATCAAACCCGGAATATCCTCGATGTAGTTAAACACCGAAACATTATCTACCAAATGTTCGGCGCAGTAATCGCGCACCTGTTGAGCATATTCTTCATCGGCACCCGCCAAAAAAGCAAAGTGCATCTGGTCGAACTCGCCTAAATTTGGCACGGTCTTATTCACTATTTCGCGAAATGGCATATAAGGCTGTGCCAACCGGGCACCCGCCATCACAATCACGTTCATCTTGTCGGACGGCAGACCAAAGTGCGCCAGCACCGCTTCACGATCGTAGGGTTCAGAAAACCCCTTGCGAACAGGAATGCCGGTCACCTTAATATGGCTTTCAGGAACCTTGCGCGGCAGCAGTTCCTCAACCATTTCCTCATCAGCGGCGCAAAACAAATCGCAGTCCAAGTGCGGCCACAGACCTTCTGCCCCATAATCGGTAGGCACGCATACCACCGGGAAAAGCTGGCGCGACAACATACGCGCTGCCACTGCGGCGTTGGCAGCAACAATATGAGTTGAAATAATCGCAATCGGTTTACGCTGCTTTACCAACTTGGTGAACGGTGAAAACATGCACGGCGACCAGCCATAACCACCTGCCCACAGCAAACGGCCGGTCAGAAAATGATGCCAGGTAAAGTCATAGAGCCCGTTAAATGACACGGTGACGTTTGCAGTTTTATCGCCATCAAAGCGCACGTAGCCGTAGTCCAAAATGTCCAACACGGCAATTTCGGCATCGGCAGGAAGTGCAGGATGCTTACCACACAAATCTTCGAGCGCCTGTGCTATTGCCTGAGCGGCACTACGATGGCCCGATCCAACTGAGGCGTACGTCAGAATAACCAGGGGGCGCTGAGAATGAGCGTCACACGTGGTGGTAATCAATGCGCCTCCTTAAATAGCTCTACAGTCACAAATACATTATGATAGTGTATCGCACCTTAGTTAAGCTAGGCTAAACCCCCACATACTGCCAACGAAAAGCCACTTTCAAGGGCCACATTCTTAGGATAAGTGGCCGAAATCACAAATGATCCCGCCAATCACAGCAGAGCGCGGTAATATAGCGCTTACTACTTAATGAATGTAGACAGACGTATAGTTGGCCCGTCCAATTCTTCGTACAGGTTTCGGCACCTTGCGCCAAACCGCATGTCCCAGACGACGTACCAACCTATCACGCTAACCAGAAAGGACACCGCGTTGGACTTCAGCGCTATGGCGTCATACCTGCCTCTTTACGAACAGGCTGCGCTTTTAACGTTGGGCATCGGGTGGGCTGGCATCGTCGGGTCAATCCTTATTGGCCTGGTGGTGTCAATGATCGTTCACTTCCGCATTCCCGTATTACGCCAAATTTGCCGAGCGTACATCGAACTGTTTCGCAACACGCCGTTGCTCATTCAGCTGTTCTTCTTCTATTTCGGCTTACCTCGCTTCGGCATCTCTATCACGCCCGAAATGTGCGGCATAGTTGGCCTTGCCCTGCATGGCGGTGCCTATATGGCCGAAACCTTCCGCAGCGGTCTTGAATCAGTCGATTCTATCCAGCGTGAATCGGCACTGAGCTTGGGGCTTTCGCGCATCCAAACGATGCGCTACGTCATCATGCCGCAAGCCATTGCGCTGAGCGTTCCCTCGTTTGTGGCAAACGTCATCTTTCTGCTCAAAGAAACCAGCGTGTTTAGCGCTATCAGCTTGATGGATTTGATGTTTGTAACCAAAGACCTGATGGGGCTCTATTACGACACCACCGAATGCTTGGTTATGCTGGTCATTTTCTATCTGATTATTCTGGTACCCGTGTCCGTTGCCGGCACCTGGCTGGAAAGGAGGCTGCGCTATGGAGCTTTTGGGGCTTGATGTATTGTTTTTGGGCAACAACGCCATGCGTCTTTTGCAAGGCCTGTGGGTCGCCGTGCAGATTGCCGGTTTGTCGGTCATTATTTCACTGCCGCTAGGCATGCTGTTCGGCATTTTTATGACCTGGAAGAACCCGGTTGCCAAGGTGATTTCGCGCATCTATCTAGAAATTGTGCGCATTATGCCTCAGCTGGTGCTGCTGTTCATTGTGTTTTTCGGTGCAACCAGCGCTATGGGTATCAACCTTTCTCCTGAAGCGGCGTCTATCATTGTGTTTGCCTTCTGGGGCACAGGAGAGATGGGCGACTTAGTTCGAGGCGCCCTGACCAGTATCCCCAAACAACAATACGAAAGCGCTGAAGCACTGGGCCTTTCAAAGGCTCAGGTGTATCGCTACGTTATCATTCCGCAGGCCATCCGTCGCCTGATTCCCACCTCGATCAATTTGATCACCCGCATGATTAAAACCACCAGCATCGTGCTGATGATTGGCGTGGTTGAAATGATGAAGGTTGGTCAGCAGATTATCGAGGCCAACCGCATGACTTCACCCAACGCAGTATTCGGCATTTATGGCACCATTATGCTTTTGTACTTTTTGGCGTGCTGGCCTATCAGCATGCTGGCTAACCACCTTGAAAAGAAGTGGAACTAACCTATGAGCGAATCTTCGACAACATCCACGGCGACCGCCACCACGGCTGCCGCCACCGCAACTACTGACGCAGCCGTACCAACGGCGAATGCTGCGACAACTGACACGACGACTGGCACGACGACTGTCGCCACCACGAAGGATGGTGCTGCTACACCCAGCGCAGCTTCCTTAAGCAACGATATATTGCTTTCAATTTCTCACCTGAAAAAAGCCTACGGCGAAAATGTGGTACTCAAAGATATCAACTTAGACGTCAAACGCGGCGAAGTAATTGTTATCGTTGGGCCATCGGGTTGTGGCAAGTCTACCTTCCTACGCTGCATCAACGCCCTTGAACCCATCCAGGGCGGCTCCATCAAGCTTGAAGGTAAGGAAATCGGCGGCAGCGAAAAGGACATCATGCTTCTCCGTCAAAAGGTGGGCATGGTATTTCAAAGCTACGATCTGTTTCCTCATATGACCGTACTCGACAATATTACGCTGGCACCCATGAAAGCTCAGAAAAAATCAAAGGCTGATGCGGAACGTCAAGCTCGTGCTCTACTGAAGCGCGTTGGCCTTGAAGAGAAGGCATCCAGCTATCCTCGTCAGCTATCAGGCGGTCAAAAACAACGCGTAGCCATTGCGCGCGCGCTGGCTATGCAGCCTGAAGTGCTATTGCTAGATGAAGTAACGGCGGCACTTGACCCTGAAATGGTGCGCGAAGTATTAGACGTTATCTTGGGCCTGGCGCAAGAGGGCAAAACGATGCTTATCGTTACCCATGAAATGCAGTTCGCCCGCGCCGTTGCCGACCGGGTGTTATTCTTCGATGGTGGCGACGTGGTTGAGCAAGATATTCCTGAGCGCTTCTTTACCAACCCTCAGACCGATCGCGCTAAAAAGTTCTTACACACGTTTGAATTTGATGCGGTGCGCCATCACAACTAGTGCGGTACGCCATCACAACTGGGACGCATACATCACCAAGCTCCGTCGGGTGCATAACTCCGGCACGAGAATAGGACACGCAAATCGGGCGTGTAAATAGTGCATTTCACCGCATATCAGTTAATTCCTATTGACTTACTAGGAATTAACCGGTTTACTGCTTCACAACACAAAACAGCATCGCTTGCGATGCACAGACTAAGGAGACGACTATGCCACAGACAAAGCATGCTTGGAAACTTGCCACTGCGGTCATTATGGTACTTGCCTTGACCGCGCTCGTACTTACCGGCTGTGGTTCTTCAAGCAGCTCGGTATCGCGCACAGTCGATGACATCAAAGCTGACGGAACCATTAAGATTGGCGTATTCAGTGACAAGAGCCCCTTTGGCTACGTTGATGAACATGGCGAATACCAGGGCTACGACATTGAACTGGCCAAGCGCATCGGCGAAGACATGGGCGTAAATGTTGAATTCGTATCAACCGAAGCTGCCAATCGCGTTGAATACTTAAAGACCGGCAAGGTGGACATTATTCTGGCCAACTTTACCGTAACGCCAGAACGTTCTGATCAGGTCGATTTCGCCAAAGCGTACATGAATGTGGCGCTAGGCGTGGTATCCCACAAGGACAACGTTGTTACCAGCTTGGATCAGATTGGCGATCGTCCGGTTATTGTCATTTCAGGCACCACCGCAGAAACCTATCTGACCAAAAACAATCCTGATCTGACGCTTGAAAAATACGACACCTACGCTGCAGCTAAGACTGCGTTTGAAAACAATGCCGATGCCGTATGGGCTAACGACAACACCGAAGTGGTTGCCTTCGCAAACCAGGCTGGCCCTGAATATGTAGTCGGCATCGAAAAGCTTGGCAACACCGACACCATTGCCCCAGCAGTAACCAAGGGCAACGAAGATCTGCTTTCCTGGCTCAATGACGAACTTGTAGCGCTGGGTTCAGAAAACTTCTTCCATGCTGATTACGAGAAGACTTTGGCAAGCACCTATGGTGATGAGTTCGAAGAGACCCTCGTGGTAGAACCTACGGCTTAAAACCATTAAAGATAAGAGAGGCACGCTTTATGGTGCCTCTTCTTGTCGCCTCTTTATGGTGTCTCTTTCATCAATAGGCACTCTTACAGCCTGTCGATGACCTTTAAAAACTTGCCGCACCAACAAAAAGCCTGCCGCACGTAAATGAACTGCCTCCCATTTCTTGGACTAGACATTTAAATCCTAGAAATGGGAGGCTTTTTCATGACGATCTGTGACAGGCTTGATTACCACTGCTTTTGGTTGGTCGTCTAAGCAACTTAAAAAGATCTAAGCAACTCGGCCAAGTATCTGAATGCCACACCTCAGTGGTGCAAGAGACTATTTTAGTTGCATATCTTGCCTGGATTCAAAATCATGTTCGGGTCGAATACGTGCTTGATACCAGCCATCAAGTTCACGGCCGTCTCCCCTACTGATTCACGTAGGTAGCCCTTCTTTGCATGACCAATTCCATGTTCGCCCGAAACCTGACCGGAAAGTTCAGCGCACTTTGCATAAGCGGCCTTCATAACTTCGGTGCTCTTTTCCAAGAATTCATCACGATCAATATCGTTACCGCAGCAGTAAATATGAAGGTTGCCATCACCCGCATGACCGAAGGAGCGCACGCGCACGCCTTCCTTTTCAGCCACATCACGCACATAAGTTAAAAAGTCGGCAATCTTATCAACCGGAACAACAACATCCATTTCGTCGATAAGTTCAGTCTCAGCCTCAATAACCGTCAAGAATGCGCTACGTGCTTCCCATACAGCGCGCTTGTCAGCGGGATGGCTCAATACCAACGTATCGTAGGCACCCGTTGCATCACCAATTTCTGCCAGCGTTTCAGCGCGCTGGAAAATTTCATCCTGGTCGTTGCCATCAAGCGTTACCAGAATATAAGCACCCGCTTCCTTGCCGCATACCTCGGTTGGAATAATCTTGTTGCCGGTATAGTTTGCAGAAGAATCCACAATGTCGCGTTCCATGAATTCAATGGACTGCGGATTAAGGCCAGCCAACTTGATCTTCGGCACAGCAGAGATGGCCGTCTTGATATCTTCAAACGGCAAAATGAAGCTGATATCTTCCTTCGGATTCGGAATCAACTTCATAGTCATTTCAGTGATGACGCCCAGCGTGCCTTCGGAGCCAATCATCAGGTGAAGCAGACTGTAGCCAGAGCTTGTCTTGGTAACCGCACGGCCCAAACGTAAAATTTCGCCCGAAGGAAGAACTACCGTCATAGCAAGAACGTAATCACGTGTGGTGCCATACTTTACAGCGCGCATACCACCTGCATTGGTGCTTACGTTACCGCCCAAAGAACCAGTCTTTTCACCTGGATCAGGCGGATACATAAGACCGTGCTCCAGCGCATCGGCAGCTAAATCGCACAGACGAACGCCCGGCTGAACAACAACGTTCAGGTTGTTCATGTCATATTTGATAATCTTGTTCATATGCATGGTGCACAGCACCACGCCACCGCGCAACGGCGTGCTGCCACCGACTAAACCGGTGCCCGCGCCACGTACCGTTACTGGGATCTTGTTTTCATTGCACAGCTTCATAATGCCCGAAACTTCTTCAGTGCAAGAGGGGAAGCACACTGCTTCCGGCATGCGAGAACCATACAGGGGCATTTCGTCACACGAATAATCAGGGTTGATGTCATCGCCCGTCTGACAATTCGCCTCACCGACAATGCTTTGAAGCTGAGAAATAAGCTCCGGGGTAAGCTCGTTATATTCAGCCATAATACCCTTCCCACTATCTACTTTTGTTGGTCCAATCAAAGCGATTCCCTCCACGGACGTTCGAGCCCGTTTGAGTCTTTTGTTAAGCAAGGTGAGCCTGCAAAAACAAGAGTGCGAAACATGCTTCGCAAAACATACTGTGAAGCACATCTAGCATCGCTTAGTCTTTCATCGCATTTGATATTATGCGTGCTAGACCGAAAGCACAGGTCTGTCTAGGTGAAGCCCCGCCATCAGCAGATAAACGGTAGTGAACGGTGTTCACCCTTCACATGCACAACAAATTCAAGTATCAGAGATGATCGTGAGAAGCCGATTCGATCAGTTGTTTGGTGTAAGGATGCTGCGCGTGGCGAATGAGCTCATGAGTCATGCCCTGCTCAACAATGACGCCATCATGCATAACAATAGTTCGATCGCACAGCATGTCGACCAACGCTAAATCGTGGCTGATAAAAAGTATGGTCATGTCGTTTTTTAGACGCGCAAGGGTATCCACCAACGCCGCCTGCACCGAAACATCCAATGCACTGGTCATTTCGTCACACACCAACAGCTCAGGATTTGCCATAAGAGCACGCGCAATGGCCGCACGCTGGCACTGACCTCCACTCACTTCATGTGGGTAGCGCTCAAACAAATCGATGGATAGACCCACCTGCCGAAACAGCCTTTCAGCCTTTTCTTGCGCCTGATTGCGCGACAGGCCAAAGTTGCACCCGAATTCCCTGACCGATGCCCCCAGCGTTTGGTGCGGATCAAAAGATCCCACATGATTTTGAAAGACCATTTGAACGTGCGAATAATACGCGCGGCGATCCTTGCCTTTAAGCATACCAAGGTTGGTACCCTGGTACACAATGTTCCCCTGATCAGGCTCTTCAAGATTAAGAATTAAACGAGCCAGGGTGGATTTGCCGCTGCCGCTACCTCCCACCAAACCGACGCATTCACCTCGGGTGATCGACATGCTTACATCCCGCAAGGCAGGTTGAGCCATGCCTCGATATGTTTTAGTGACGTTTTCGATAGTAAGCAGGGGCGCCGTACATGAGTACGACATATCAGCGACAGGTTGATGGTTGCTAGCACTGCCATCAACAACAGGTTGGTCGTGACTGGCGCTGCCATCAGCGACTGGTTGGTCGTGACTGGCGCTTCCGCCGGACGTATCTTGCGAGGGAAGTTTTTTACCAAATTGAGGAATTGCCTGAATCAACGAGCGCGTATATGCGTGCTGAGGATTGTTTATGAGATTTGACGGGCTACCCATTTCTACCAAACGACCCTCATGAAGCACTGCGATGCGATCAGCCAATCGAACCATCATGCCAATGTTATGCGACACCACCAACATTCCGCACTGCAGCTGTGCGCGTACGCCAAGCAGTTCGCGTATAACCTGCACTTGTACCGCTACATCAAGAGCGCTGGTGGGCTCGTCTGCCAATAAAAGCGCCGGCTTCTGTGCAAGTGCCAAGGCAAGCGAGGCGCGCTGGCACATACCGCCCGAAAGTTCGAACGGGTAGCTTTTTAGAATTGTTTGAGGATCGTCAAGCCCCACGCGGCGAAGAGTCTCACAAGCACAGGCGCGCCATCCAGCAGACTTCCATCCAGTAGACTTCTCTCCGACAGACTTTCCTCCGGCAGATTTTCCTCCTTCAAACTTCCCTTGCAATTGAGATCTGTGCGCTGTTAAAACCTGCTTAAATTGAGAGCCTATTGTACGCACGGGAGAAAACGTTGCGTATGGATCTTGCATCATAAGTGCAAGAGATGCGCCACGATACGTGCGCAGTTCGCGCTCGGACAAATTAGTAAGACACACCGGAGGATTGTTTCCGAACAATACCGATCCCGCCGTCACGCATCCCTCCGTATCAAGCAGACCCATGATCGTCTGAATAAGAGTAGACTTGCCACTTCCCGACTCCCCCACAATACCTACGATTTCGCCCGGCTCCACCTGCAAGTCCAAATCGTGCAATGCCTGATGATGGCCATAGTTCACCGAAAGATGCTGTATGTCGAGAAGTGGCTGTGTCATATGTCTAAAGTCCCTAAGCTTCTTGATTGCTGGGTTCAGAGCGCCTGAGTCTTTGAGTTGCTAGGCAATTACCCCTCTATGGTTAATTTTCTACACTCGTCTGGTAATTCAACCAGTCATACTGACCCTGCATAGCAAGGTTTTGAACCTGAGAGCTGCACACATCATTTACCAAAGCATGCACCACATACACGTATGCATGATCTTGAAATGCCAGGTTCTGAATTTCGCTTACCAGCTTATGCTGCTCATCCGAATCAGCCGTAACCTTCAACTGAGCAATAAGATCATCGATCTGTGGATTGTCATAATGGCCGTAGTTTTCATTACCACTAGACTGCATGACCTGCTGCAGATACGTTAATGGATTACCGGTGGGCAGGGTATTGATTGCCAGCGTTCCTACATCCCAGTTGCCACTCTGCAGGCGATCAGCAATCTTTTCAGCAACTTCCACCTTGGTCTGTACACCAATCTGATTCAAAGCGGAACTCATAGCTTCACAAATCTTTGGCAGACCTGCATTCGCCTGATAGGTTACAAAGGTCAACGAAAGGGGCTGACCATCCTTGTCTAAATAGCCATCGCCATCAGAATCGCTGTAGCCCGCTTCAGCTAATAATTGCTTTGCTTTATCCAGGTTATAGCTAGGTTGCGAAACACCTTCATCCCAGCCACCCTGATCCGGGAATACACCTGTGGCCGCCTGTGCGGCACCCGAATACAAAGACGTTACGTAGGTGTCGCGATCAACACACATCGAAAGAGCCTCTCGCACCTTCGCATCCTTCATTACGGGGCTTTGCAGATTGAAATACAACATGTGAGCGCGTGCCTGATTGGTCTGGTGCACCGTATAGTCGGGGTTATTTTGGAAGTTTGCCAGCTGGTCATCACCCACATTCATGAGCGCCTGTACTTCACCAGACTGTAAGGCGTTTACCTTTGACGTATCGTCTGTCAGATACAGCGCCTTTACGTGGTCGGTCGCAGGCTTGCCCTGCCAGTAGTCTTCATAGGCATTAAGTTCAGCATTGCCATTGTCATCAATCGATTGCAGTGAAAATGGGCCAGTACCCACCGGCATGTTGTCCGGCGTACCCGAATCAGCATCAATGATAGAAGTAACCGGTTCAGCAAGCTCGTTAATGAAATACAAGTTGGGCTCATTAAGGCTTATGGTAAGCGTTTGCCCATCGGCGCTCATCGAAGCAACATTAAGCGAGGCCTTGCAACGAGCGCTCTTGTCAATTGCACGCTGGAGGCTTTTTTGTACAGCGGCTGCATCGACTGCCTTGCCATTCTGAAACGTCACACCGTCACGAATGTGCAGCACCCAGGTCGTGCCCTCATCGGTGGTTTCAGAGGATTCTGCCAGCATAGGATTGATGTTAAAGTTGCCATCAATGCGATAAAGCTGCTCATAAATGCCCAAGTACGAGCCTTGCCAGCCCATATAGTTATCGGTTGGGTCAAGCGAATAATCGCCCTGGTTTGACGTCCACGCCACGGTCAGTGTTGATGCTTGATTGTCAGAAGAACTTGCATTATCCGATGCGTTCGAGCAGCCCGCCAGCACGCAGAGCAGGCAAAGCGCAAACGCGCACACCACCAATCCCTTCAGCCGGGATAGTCGCGTCATTCGATGAAGGAACGATCTTGCAGTATTCATACTAGAGACCTTTCTCGTCGACCGTCGCACTGATGCACGAACGTCTTTTTACTGGTATTTGACTTGTATGGCTGTTAAGCGCATCGTTAACTGCATCGCCAAACATGTTCAACACAACCACAATGATGAAGAGCACCGCACCCGGTGCGAACACCGCCCAAGGAGCTGTTTGGAATGTTGCCGCAGCCTGATTAATCATGCTGCCAAGCTCAGGGGTTGGAGGAGCTGCTCCTAATCCCAAAAACGACAAGCCTGCCAAATTGAGCACCATATTGCCCACATCAAGACACACCATGATGATCAGAGGCTGCAAAATATTAGGCACCACATGTTTGAACGCAATTGAAAGCCCTGAAGCACCACTGATGCGTGCCGCCGTAATGTAGGTGCGCGTTTTTACTGAAAGAACTTGAGCGCGTGCCAAGCGGGCATAGCGTGTCCATGCTACTGCCACCAGAGCAATCATGGCATTGGTAAGGCCGCCGCCTAATAGACCAGCAACCGCAATAGCTAATACCAGCTGGGGAAATGCCATAAAGGCATCCACAATACGCATAATAACCGTATCGAGCCAGCCACCTATATATCCGCTGAGTGCACCCACCACAACACCAATGGCAAAGCTTGCGAGCGCAATACCAAACGCCGCAAACAGCGAAGTGGGTAACGCTGCCATCGTTCGACTTAAAATATCGCGCCCCACTGAGTCGGTTCCCAGAAGATAGGCTGCACTGGGAGCATGATTGACATCCTGCAAGTTCGCCTGAATTGGGCTATAGGGTGTGATATTGGGAAGAATGAGTGCCGCCAAACACAGTGCCACCACCAATGCAGTCCACACAACAAGGTGGGGATTGCGCTGCACTTTCGCGAAGGCGTTGCAAAGCACAACGTTGGTTCTAGCCATGGCGCACCCCCTGCTGCAGAGTGGCTCGCACCCGAGGGTCAAGCCCTGCCTGAGCTAGGTCCACAACCAGATTGATAACCACATAAAACAGCGCCATCATAACCACGTATCCCTGAATCACGGGGTAATCACGCGCGAAAACTTCTTGTACGGCGAACTGCCCAATGCCTGGCCAATTGAAAACAGTTTCGATGATGGCGGTGCCGCCTAATAACTGACCAAACGTCATGCCACTAAACACCAAAAGCGCTGGCAAGATAGCCTTCAGCACACTGCGGCATAACAGCGCCGTTGGCGCAATGCCCCGAGCGCGTTCCGCGGTCACATAGCTTTCGCCAAGTTCCTGTAAAACCAGCGCCCGTACCTGGCGAATATAAACCGCCGATTCACAAATGACTAACGTTGCAACAGGCAACACCCAGTTGGTGCCTTGTAAATTCCCCAAACTGGAAAACCAGTGAAGCGTAATAGCAAACACAAACACCAAAAGCATAGCCACCAAAAAGCCCGGCAGCGATGCCCCCACAAAGCTGCATGCGCGGATAATGCCATCAACAGCCCTATTGCGCTTTACTGCAGCCAGAAAGCCTAGTGGTATCGAAATCACCAGTGTGATAACCATGGCGACTACCGCTAAAAAGATCGTAGCTGGCAGACGGTTGGCAATTTCTGTAAGCACGGGGCGCCCAGTACTGATTGACGTACCGAAGTTGCCCTGCACAATGCCGCCAAGCCACGTGAGATATTGCATATAAATGGGCTGATCGAGCCCCAGTTCGTGTCGCATTTGATCAGCCACCGCTGGATCAACAACGCCTCCGCCCTGTTGCAACATGGTGCTCACCGGATCGCCCGGCGAAAGATAGATAAGAAAAAATGCAATGAGCGATACTAAAAAAAGTACCGGGATCATAGCGAGCAACCTTTTGCCAATGTAGCTAATCATGATTATCAACCGCGATATGGTAGGGGAGTTTCTGGTTGAATCGAGCGCTTAACGAATGGCGGATTCGCATGTATTGGGCTTGCGAGCCACCACCATGAACTGCGGCGCAAAGGTATGACGCAGACGTTCTTCTGGCGTCCACACCTCGGCAGCAACGCTTCTAACCTCCAGCATCTCAAAACCAGCCTGAAGCAGATGATCAGCATCCCATTGCGGACGTTCAGCCTGAGTCATCGGCAGCGTACGCGCAATATTTTCCATCGTGCCGGCAAAAGAAACTGGGCCGTTGCCATAGAGCTTTTGGCGCAAATCAGAGCGCTGCTTATCATGAAGGTATCCATACCAATCCGAGTCAAAATAGATCAACATGCCACCGGGAGCTAACACGTCAAACCACTGTTTAATAGATGCATCAGGATTGGGCAAATTCCACATCACATTACGATGCACCACGCAATCAAACGCTTCGTTTTCGAAGGGAAGCGAATCGGCCAAGGCTCGCATGAATGTCATAGAAACCTGCTGCTCTGCTGCATTATGACGTGCCTGTGCCAACATGTTGTCCGAAAGATCAATGCCCACCACATTGTGGCCACGACGCGCTAGCGAAAGGCCAATAGCGCCGGTGCCACACCCAACATCAAGTATGCGCTGGGACTTGCCAGCGGGAAGATGCGGCTGAATAAGTTTTGCCCAGGCATCGGTCTTTTTGCCATCAAGTCCAAACGATTCGGCTCGCTCTTGCCAATAGGAATACACCTGAGATTCAACTTTAGTAGGCATACGGCGTGACATAAATGGTGACGCTATGTCCACCACAGGACACGTGTCAGAAAGAGAAGCGTCAGTGCGCTCAGCTATCCTAAGGTCATGAACAACACGGGCTTCTGAAGTTGCAAGAGGTGCCATAGGGTGTTCCTTTACCTGTTTGAGATCAATAACACTTGCGGTAGTAATACGAAATTTAATTTCGTAACAACGCTAGGGGTAGGCTACCGTGTTTCGGTGTGAAAGTACAGCGATTCGTCACATTTTTAGGCAATTGGCAAAACTTGTCGCACTATTTGTGGGCCTAAACTAGGCACTTATCAAAAAATGTCGCTCTATTCGTGTCCCCAAACAGAGATGGGACCAGCCCTGTCGCTATAGTTGTATGCTCGAAATTAGGCAGTACACAGAAGATGTCGGTAGTTATCGGTCGCTACATTCGTATGCCCGCCATGACATGACGGGCATACGAGCGAAAAGTGTGCGCGCATAAGAGACTAAAGCGCACTATCTAAGGAGGGAGAAGAATCTCTTTGATAATTACTGAGCCGGATAAAAGCCGCTGGGAGTTTCGTTTAAGTTGATCATGATGTTTTTGGTCTGGCAGTAGTGTTCCAGCATGATCTTGTGCGTTTCGCGACCAATGCCAGATTCCTTATATCCACCAAATGGAGCGCCGGACGGAATCTGGTTATAGGTGTTAACCCACATACGGCCGGTCTTTACGCCGCGAGCCACCCGGAAGGCGCGGTTAATGTCGCGCGTCCAAACGGCACCACCCAAGCCATAGACCGAATCGTTTGCCATGTCGATAACTTCTTGCTCATCTTTAAACTTCAGTACTACAGCCACTGGACCAAAGATTTCTTCCTGGCACATACGGCAATCGTTGCTCGGCATTGCAATCAGGGTTGGCTTCAAGAAGTAGCCCTTTGCCAAATCGCCTTCCACGGCACGTTCGCCACCACACAAAACCGTGCCGCCTTCAGCCTTGGCTTCTTCAACGCACTTCAAAATCTTATTCATCTGGCGTTCATCAATCTGGGCACCCATCTGAGTATCGTCGTTCCAGGGCATACCAACCTTTACCTTGTTGAATGCCTCAACAGCGTCATGAACGAACTTGTCATAAATATCTTCATGAACAAAGATGCGGCTACCGGCGCAGCATACCTGGCCCTGATTGAACAGGATGCCCAACTGAACACCATCAAGCACCATGTCCCACTTAGCATCCGGGAAAATGATGTTGGCAGACTTGCCGCCCAACTCCAGCGTAGCTGGAATAATCTTTTCAGCCGCCGCCAAAGCAACGTTGCGACCAACTTCGGTTGAACCAGTGAATGCCAACTTGGACAGGCGCTTGTTTTCAAGCAGGTACTGACCAGACTTAGAACCACGGCCCGTTACCACGTTGAACACACCCGCTGGAATAACATCTTGAGTCAAGCGAGCCAATTCCAACACAGACAAACTGGTGGTTGAAGAGGGCTTAAATACCGTGCAGTCGCCTGCAGCCAAAACCGGCGCCAACTTCCAAGCGGCCATCAAAAACGGGAAGTTCCATGGAACAATCTGGCCAACTACTCCGATGGGTTCATGCAATACCAGAGACATCATATTGCCTGGCAGCATATCTGCCTCCCCCGTTTCAGCCAGCAGCACTCCAGCAAAGTAACGGAAGTGGTCTACCGAATAGGCAATATCAATCGCACGTGTTTCACGGATGGGCTTGCCGTTATCAAGTGTTTCTAGCTGCGCTAGCATTTCGCCGTTTTCTTCAATGATGTCAGCGACTTTATTCAAAATCTTGGCGCGCTCAGTCTTGTCGGTCTTGCTCCAGGTTTCAAAGGCCTGCCAAGCCACATCAACCGCATGATCAACGTCTTCACGCGTTGCATCCGCAATGGTAGAAAGCTTTTCGCCATTGGCAGGACAGTACGAATCGAGCGTTGCCCCATCAGAAGCAGGTTGCCACTTGCCTCCAATATATAATTGGTAAGATTTCTGAGCTGGATTATTCATGTTCAGATCCTTTCTCGCGAGGATATGGGTTAGATAAGTGATTACTCAACATCCGAATTTGCTTCGAAGTTGCTCCCGGTAAACAATTCATCGGGCAATTCCGTCTTATCATCGCGTCATTTTTGACCTGCCGTTGTGGGGCGAACGGTAGGTTATCCATCGCAAACGGTAGCATTTTCGCTTTTTGACCTGGCATTTTATAACTGTATATAAGGCCAGTTCTGTAACAGTCGATTCCATCCCTCTGAAAAAAGTGCCCTTTCATCAGAGCCAAAGCACCTTCTGTCAAAGTCTTAAGAGAGAATCCTTATCCGCTTATACTTCGCAAAAGATCGTCAAATGTGGTTTAATTTCCAACAACCTGTTGAAGATTCAATACAGGCTTTGTTATAAAGCGATGAAAATCTCTTATTTTCGACCAGAATTGTCAAGTTTTAGCTGATCATAAGCTGTATTGCAGCAGAATGAGTGACGTCTTCACGAAGAGGAAAGCCTATGAGCATCGCGCTGACATATGACATTTCCAAACGTGGCAATGTACCCATTTATGAGTTTTTGTACCGTTGCATCCGCAATGATATTCTGCGCGGCACGCTCAAGGCTGGAGAAAAACTGCCCTCTAAGCGCACCCTGTCAAAAACCCTGGGTGTAAGCATGGTCACGGTTGAAAATGCTTTTCATCAGTTGGTGCTTGAAGGTTACGTGGAGTCCCGCCCTCGCAGCGGCTATTATGTGCAAGAAATTGGCGACTATCCCTTCGTCCTCAAAAACACTTCTCACTTCTCCCCCGCTTTAAGCTCTTCTACCTCCCCGACCAAGCTTCAAGCAATAAAACATGACGAGGATGAGCCTGATGCAACACTTAAGGCCAATCGCACTGGCTTGCATGAGTTTCCGCTGTCTATCTGGATGCGTCTTTTGCGTAAGGCGATTGCAGAAAATCCCCCCGATTTATACAACACGGTTCCCTACAATGGGCTGCCACAACTTCGCTTAGCTATTGCCAACTATCTCTTACGTGCTCGCGGCATGAATGTATCGCCCAGCCAAATCATTATTGGTGCTGGCACGGAATACCTCTATGGGCGCATTTTGCAGCTTCTCTCCCCAAATGCCATATTCGCCTTTGAAAACCCGGGCTATCAGAAATTGGCACACATAGCTGACAACTACAACGTGTCGTGGACCTATTGCAACGTGGATCGCTTCGGCATGAACATCGCACGCCTGCGCAGCTCAAATGCCAATGTGGTGCACGTATCGCCTGCCAACAATTTCCCTACGGGGGTAACCATGCCGGTGGGCAGGCGTCGTGAACTGTTGGAATGGGCACATGAGCGTCCCAATCGCTACATCATTGAAGATGACTATGACAGCGAATTGCGCTACGAAGGCAATATCACGCTGCCGCTTTTTGCTAACGACAGCCACGAGAAGATCATCTATTTGAACACCTTCTCAAAAACACTGATGCCCAGCTTGCGCATCAGCTACATGATTTTGCCCAAGCCTCTGTTGGCGCGCTACAAAGAAACAATGAGCTTCTATTCCTGCACCGTGTCAGGCTTAGAGCAGCGCGCTTTGGCAAAGTTTATCGACGAAGGATACTTTGAGCGCCACATTGTGCGTCTGCGCAACCACTACAAGCGTCAACGCGAAGCGGTCATGAAAGCCATTCGCGCTTCTGCACTTGGTCCGCGAAGCCACTTGATCGAAAACAATGCGGGCACTCACTTTCTGCTGCATTTAGACACAAAAATGACGGCGACTCAAATTAAACGAGCCGCCGTCAACGAAGGTATCGAAATTGCACTGCTTTCGGATTACTGCTTTGAGCCAAATCCTGTTGCCGACAAAATTATTGTGGTAAATTACGCCAGCCTAGCACCGGAAGATATTGACGACACCGTCTCGCGCCTGGTACGAGCACTGGTACCGGAAAGCACCTAGTGATCGGTAAGCCATTTTTCAGCAACGCTTTAGCTGTTACTCAGCAACACTTTAGCCGTTTTCCAACAACACTTTAGCCGTTTTCCAAGAACGTCTTCAGCTCTTCGGCATCCATGCCGACAATGCCCAGCTCTTCCATAGAACGGCCCATCGCGCGAGGGTCGGTTTCCATGATGACGCCACCTAAAGTTACCAGGGCATCCATCACCGGCGTATTAACGCCAAGCTGATCTGCTAAATTCGTCCACGCAACAATGCCAAACGGAATGTCTTCAGCATAGTAGCGATTCTTAAAGCTATCAGGGCCGGTAATCTTAGCAAAGCTTGGATCACCCGCAATGGCTTCTTCAATATTGTCTGTTTGAACCGATCCACCTATGCCATGAGCCGCCACGTCCCAGGCGTATCCCAACTTCTTCAACAGCGCAATGCGCTCTTTATCAACCCCATCAGTTGCTCGAGCAACACAGCTGGTAAAGCCCTCGGTGTAGGGATGGAAATCGCCCTTTACGTATTCGATGCGGCCTGCATTCAGAATGCAGGTGGGCACATGGATCAGCGGGTTGAGACTTGAAAGACCACACGCAATAACACTTTCCACTGGTTCGAGAGCTTCATACAAGGGATGCAGCGCCTCGAAGGCTTCATTTGTGCGCGATGCGGGCATAACGCCCAACTTCAGCGGATTAAAACGGCTCATTACCAGCGATTTTCCCGGACCTACCATGCGTGTTGCGTAAGGCAGCGTGTTTGTTTCTGCCACGATCACATCATGAACGCCCGCTTCCTTGAAAGCCTTCCAAAATATGAGCGATCCGAATGTGCCCGGCATAACCAACACAATTTGTCCCGGCTGCACCACACCCGCCAACGCTTGCGCATAGGCCTTGTGAGCAAAAGCGGGCACTGCCACCAAAATGCACTTCACCCCTTCGATGGCTTCTTCTAAATTGCTCGTCACCATCGCAATGTGTGCCGTGCCTTGGCCCGCAGCGCCCGTCAATTCAATTTCGTGTGTATCAAAAACACGTTGCATATGACTAGCAAATGCCGCATCTTCGTACATATGCACCGTAAATCCACGCAGCGTTAAATCAGCCGCAGCAGCATGACCGCCATTGCCGCCGCCTAACACTGCTACCGTTTGAGCCATATTCGCCATCCCCTTTCAGCGAGATTTGGAAGTCTGTGCAAGCAAACCCCAACCACGCTTGCAAAATCCCCTCAGACTTCACCTATGAGCATACACCCTGTTCACCTTATTGGGGTGTGACGAATGAGGAACATTTATTGGAGTTAGTAGCGGCTGTCGAAGATGCGCTGGGTCTTCTTTTCAGAACGGGGCAATTCGCCAATTGGCACACCTTTGGCATCCGGCGTGCATCCAATCTTGGCCTTGAAGATGGTGGCCAATTCCTGCTCGCAACGCTCTAGGGCATCGCCGGTCAAATCGGTCTCAAACAGCACGGTAAGCACGTCACGCCCTTCAATATGTTCGATCATGACCTGATATTCAGACGAAGTACCCGAGGTGATAGCAATAACTTCTTCCACCTGGGCAGGGAACATGTTGACGCCTTTTACCTTAAACATGTCGTCGGTACGCCCAACCAGAATGTCAATACGCGGGTGCTTCATGCCGCAGGGACAATCCCCGGGAATAATGCGCGTTAAATCGTGCGTACGATAGCGCACTAAAGGAGCGCCCTCCTTGCGCAGTGTAGTAAGCACCAATTCGCCCGTTTCGCCATCAGGTAGAACCTCACCAGTCTTGGGATCAACAATTTCAGCATAGACATAGTCGCTCCACAGATGCATGCCATGGTGTTCGTGACACGAAATGCCAATGCCCGGACCATACACTTCCGTCAAACCATAAATGTCGAAAATTTCGATGCCCAGTTCGTTTTCAATACGATGGCGCATCTTTTCACCCCAGCGTTCAGAGCCAATAACACCCTTGCGCAGGGCCAACTTGTCGCGGATGCCGCGCTTAGCAATTTCTTCAGCCAACAGCAGCGCATAAGAACTGGTAGCGCACAGTACCGTGGATTGCAGATCTTCCATCATACGCAGCTGCTTTTCCGTGTTGCCCGGACCCATCGGAACGGCCATAGCGCCTAAACGCTCACAGCCCAGCTGAAAGCCAATGCCTGCCGTCCACAGACCATAGCCCGGCGTAATGTGAATGCGATCTTTGTTGGTAATGCCTGCAACTTCATAGCAGCGTGCAAACATCGTAGCCCAATCATCAACATCCTTTTGGGTGTAAGGAATAACGACGGGGATGCCCGTCGTGCCAGACGAAGAGTGAATACGAACAATTTTTTCTTCCGGCACCGCCGCTAAGCCCAAAGGATATACTTCGCGCAAGTCTGCCTTTTCAGAAAAGGGCAGCTTTTCAAAATCTTTCTGCGTCTGCACGTCTGAAAGATCAGTGCCGTCGAATTTTTTCGCGTAAAAGGGCGATCGATCTTTAAGAGTTTTGAACTCTTCTTTTAGCAGGTCAAACTGTTCGGTCGTCAATTCCATTGGTAAGCCTTCCTACTTCCCCTCAACCGCATCAATTGCAGCCATATTAAGTTTTACGAAGCGTTCTTTAACACACGCAGGAATAATTGATCGCATATCATCAAGCGTTATTTCACCAGCTAGGACACTGTGATACGCCGGGTTTCCCGCAGCCAAAACAGCGCTTGCTAGCATCACGATATTCAGCACCTTGCGAGAACCCAGTTTGTGGCACAGGGTCGCATCATCCACCACAACCATATGAGCGCCCACCGCTTCACAACCCCGCTTGAGCGCGGCTATCATCTGGACGGGATCATAGGGCGCAGCTTTGGGGTTGGACACCACCGGCGCCATACCGGTAGAAGCAGCCACCATCAAACCACCGGACTTAAGCAGGGGTAGCGCACGCAACCCTTCGCCCGGCTCCAAAGCAATAATAACGTCATCAGAATGCTTGGCAGGAAGAGGCGAATATACCGCTTCCCCTTTGTTGCCCATGCGCACGTGGCTCATCACGTTGCCGCCGCGCTGTGCCATACCTGTTGTTTCTGCCGTGCGAACTTGCCAGCCCTTCGAACGCGCCGTTTCTGCCAAGATTTTCGCCGCCAGCACGCTGCCCTGGCCACCAATACCGGCAAGAGAAATATTTATCATTGCCTGCCTCCTTCCGGCTTATAGGCAGCTTGTGAAACAGAGCCTTGAGTGGAATCCTTCTTGGCGTTATGCGCCGTTGCTTCATCACTTGCACCGTTGCCAGCGGCACCTTGCGCAGCACCTTGCGCGGCACCCTGCGCAGCACCCTGCGCGGCACCTTGCGCGGCACCCTGCGCAGCACCGCAGGGACGCGAATACTTCGCACGCGAATCGCACATCAGCGCACCGTCATTGCATACGTCAACACACAAGCCACACCCATTGCACAGCGATTCATCCACCACCGGATGCTTTGTTTCAGCATTCCATGAAAGCGCGGGGCATCCCAGCTTGAGCACGCACCTGCCACAGCCAGTACAGGCCGCCAAATCCACCGCCACCGGTTTTGAGGGCTTGATCAATTTGATGCAAGGCGATTCATAAATAACTGCCGAAGGACCATCGAAATCGATTGCTTCTTTAGCAGCGTTGATTGCTTCATCCAAACGCAACGGATCGGCATGCTTGATACACTTCACACCCAGCGCGCGCAGCGTTGCATCGATAGAAATCGGTTCGCTTTTGGGACCCATCAACGTGACGCCCGTTCCCGGATGAGGCTGTGATCCGGTCATAGCGGTGGTTGCGTTATCCAACACCACAATCGTAATATCGTGCTGGTTATACACCGCATTAGCAACGCCTGTCATACCGCTGGCAAAAAACGTGGAGTCTCCAATGAAGGCCAGCGCTTTCTTGTCAGGCTCAACAATGCTCATGCCCTGTGCCACCGTGATACCGGCGCCCATGCACAGACACGTATCTACCGCATCCAGCGGCTTGGCATTGCCTAAGGTGTAACAACCAATATCACCGCAGAAGATGCCATCCTTGCGACGACGCAATGCCTCTTTTACCGCATAGAAGGCGCCGCGATGCGAACACCCCGGGCATAAAAGCGGAGGCCTTGCCGGCGGCTCGGCAAGATCAAGCGCGCTTGCCTTTTCGGGCTGCTGTACCATGACACCGAACAAGGTGCGCAGCTGCGCAAGCACCGCATCAACAGTATTTTCACCACGCTGGGTGGTGTGCCCTGGCAGCTTGCCGTACACGGTGTAGTTTGCATGCAGCTTGCCTGCCAGCTTCAACATTTCATCTTCAAGCACGTTGTCCAGCTCTTCAAACACCATAACGTGTTGCAAGCCCTGAACAAACGTGGTCATACGCTCTTCGGGAAACGGATACGGTGTGCCCACCTGTACCATACGATACGCTGGTAATGCTTCAACCTGGTTGCCTTGAGCATCCACTAACGCCCCGGATGCCACTTCATCTTCCAACATGCGCATAGCTTCGCGCATATAGGCATACGACACGCCACCGGCAACGATGCCGAATTTGACGGAGTCGGTATTACTTGCCGCAGTGCCGCATGCCTCAGGGTTACTTGCCTCAGCGTTACTTGCCGCAGCGTTACTTGCCGTGCCCGTAGTGCCCTTAGAATCCGCTGCGCTTGCAGCGTTCCTGCCATTTGCCGTATCCGGGCGCACTTCATCGATGGGATTAAACTGTGCAAGCACCGTTGAAAAGTCGTGCGCAATTTTTGGCAGACGTTCATTGATTTCGCCATGAGCTTCAAATGAGCGCTTCGGAAAAATAACCCAGCGAGGATCGCGCTCGAAACCCTCCACTTCGCCCGCCTGCGTAGAATCTGCTACATCGACAAACGTTGATGCATGACAGATGCGCGTGGTAGGACGCATGATCACCGGAGTGTGATAGCGCTCAGAAAGCTCATATGCACACGCCATCATGGCACAGCCCTGCTCAGGCGTTGCCGGGTCGAACACGGGTACTTTTGCAAACGATGCAAAACGGCGCGTGTCCTGTTCGGTCTGCGAAGAGATAGGACCAGGGTCGTCGGCAACATAGAGCACCGTGCCGCCCTTTACGCCCACATAGTTAAGCGACATCAAAGCATCACTTGCCACATTCAGGCCTACCTGCTTGCAGGTAAACAGTGTGCGCGCCCCCGCATAGGCAGCGCCTGCCAACAGCTCAAGAGCCGCTTTTTCGTTCGTGGACCATTCAACGTGCACGCCTTTAGCACGCCCGGCAGCATGTTCGGCTGCTACCGTTTCGATAACCTCTGAAGAGGGCGTGCCTGGGTATCCCGCACA
Organism: uncultured Coriobacteriaceae bacterium; assembly: GCA_900539675.1. Lineage (GTDB taxonomy): Bacteria > Actinomycetota > Coriobacteriia > Coriobacteriales > Eggerthellaceae > Anaerotardibacter. Next base: position 38,766 of record UQDJ01000006.1, read on the forward strand.
CACGCGCACGCCAGCTTCAAGTGCCGCATGGGCAAACGCCTGATTGCCCGTTAAAAACTGCTTTGTCATACCAACCTCTGCCATAAATAAAGGCTCGAAGCATTCCGCCCTATCGCGCAGCTTCGAGCCTTTAGTCATCAAAACGACGGCGAAATTACGAAATTACGCCTGAGCCATATCGGCCTTGAGCTTTTCAACCTTTGCGCGAATCTCATCGTTGCCGGTGCCCAAAATCTGAGCAGCCAAAATAGCGGCGTTCTTAGCACCGTTAATAGCAACCGTTGCCACCGGCACGCCGCTGGGCATCTGTACCATAGAAAGCAGCGAATCCAATCCGCCTAAATCGCTGGTCTTCATTGGAACCGCGATAACCGGCAAGGGAGTATAAGCTGCCACAACACCGCCCAAGTGAGCAGCCTTACCAGCTGCAGCAACAATAACGCGCAGACCACGCTCTACCGCCGAAGAGGACCATTCATGAACCACTGCTGGCTTGCGATGGGCGCTTGCCACCTTGACTTCATAGGGGATGCCCATTTCATCAAGCTGCTTCATGCAAGCTTCCATCGTGGACATATCAGATTCAGATCCCATAATGATGCCAACCAAGGGTTTTGCTTCAGAGTTGCTCATGGATATTCCTTCGACGATCGGTGATGATTCTTTGAGCGCTTCTTAGCGCCCGGTTTCGTTTTGTCATTGTATCACTGGCGCATATGCTCCCCCGCAATCAGGTGTAGACGACATCGAACCGCAACACTTTGCTAGAACATGTGCCTTTATGCATCTATTACAGCGCGCACAAAAGCTGGTTTTGTCGGATAAAACAGCCCGCCTTGAACAGAAGCTTTAGCACGTCGTGCGCAAAGGGTTTCTAGCACGTCGTGAGCAAAGGATTTCTATCACGTCGTGCGCAAGTTGAACTATTTTGTCAGCTGATGAATAACGTCCAACAGGTCTTCGCAGCGCTCCACAATGGCCATGGGTGCGTTTGCTTCCAGCTTTTCACGCGAAAAGAACTTTCCCCACGTCACCCCGATAACGGGTATACGTGCGCCATGGGCCGCTTGAATATCGTACGGGCTATCACCGATGTAGATGCAGCGATCAAGCGTTACGCCTAAATCGCTTGCTGCCTGAATGAGTGGGTCGGGATCAGGTTTATGGCCCTTGCTGCTTTCCATACCATTAACACGCGCGAATTTGTCATAGAGACCAAACGCTTTCAGACTCTTGGTTGCCAGCGCTTCGCGCTTTGAGGTAACCACGCCAACCGTATAGCCCTCTGCATTAAGCTTATCTATCAACTCAGGAATTCCCGCATAGGGATGGGTGCGCTCATCTAAGTCGCGCTCGTTGCGGGAGCGATAGATTGTGAGTAGCTCTTCGCGCAGTTCTTCATTGCCCTCAGCGAAGGTGTTCATCTGGTGCACCAGCGGTTGACCCACTTCGGCAACAAGAACATCATCGGGAATAATGCGCCCTAGCACCTTTTGAGTGGCGTAGCGCAAACCATCAACAATGGCATCGTGCGTATCGAGCACCGTGCCATCAAGGTCAAATAAAACAACATCGCGCAGCACCCCAGCTAGAGCGGAATGCTGCGCGCTTTTTACTTCATCAGTCATGCAAAAACCTTTTGGGTTCTAAATCGGATAGCCGCCTTTACAGAGGATAACTGTCCTTACAGAGGATCACCGTCTTTACAAAGGATAGTCACCTTTACAGGCCAAGCGCCTTTTTCAGCGAGGAAACACGACGACGAGAAACCGGGATCTTTTCGTCTACGCCATCTAACGTCAACAACAACGTACCACCGGACTGCGGTTCCACTTCCTTGACCAGCGCCAAATTAGCCAAGTAGCCACGATGGACGCGGAAAAAGCCGTGACCATCAAGGGTCTTTTCCAGCTGAGCCAAGCTCACCGTAGAGAAGAAGCGATCGGTGCCCGTCTGCAGGTAAGCATAGTCATCGCGCGCCATAACGAAGCGAATATCGTCGATGTTGATAAGGATCTTCTTGCCACCCTTTTCAACCGGAATACGTTCAGCCTTCTGAGCCTTCGCATGTAAAACCACATGTTCGCGCACACGAGCCAAAGCCTGAGCCAAACGCTCAGTTTCAACCGGCTTCACCAAATAATCGATGGCATTCACCTTAAAAGCGTCCAGTGCAAATTCGCTGTAAGCAGTTACGAATACCACGGCAGGAGGATACTTCAGGTGCTGGAGCGCCTCAGCTAACTGGATGCCAGTAGCTTCGGGCATATTGATATCCAAGAACATAACATCGCACGGATACTCTTTGAGCTTTTCGATTGCCTCACGAACGCTTGCAGCTTCAGCCACTACCTCAGTTTGGTTCAGTTCGCCCAGCAAAAAACGCAGCTCGGAACGTGCTGGTGCCTCGTCGTCAACGATGATCGCCTTCAGCAACACGGCCTCCCTAATCTCACGTATAGAATCGGAACTTATTATAGAACACTTCTAAAACTAGAACAGGGTGGCTTTGTGTACGCATTATGGAATGCACATTACACATGAACGCAGTCATAAAGGTACAAAGTCACCTGGGTGCCCTTGCCCTGTTCGCTTTCAATTTTCATGTAAGCCTCATCGCCGTAGTAACCACGCAGACGATCATTGACGTTCTTAACAGCGATGCCCAGACCGGTATGAGAGGTGGGATTCATGATATTGGCAAGCGCTTCAGGCTTCATGCCAATACCATCGTCGGAAACATGCAGATACACATCATCCCCGTCGCGTTCACTTGATATGCGAATGGTCAATTTACCTTCAGCTGGCATAGCATGCTTGACCGAATTTTCCACCAACGGCTGAATCATGAACGCCGGAACCGACATTGCCCGCACTTCATCATCCACGTCAACTTCCACCGCCAGACGGTCTTCGCCAAAACGGGCCTGCTCCAAGCTTAAGTAACGCACCGTCTGTTCGATTTCGCGCGAAAGCGGAATAAGGTCGGAGCTGTTTTCCAGCGTTTGACGATAGAACACCGCGAATTCGCGTAGCATCACGCGCGCCTTATCGGGATCGGTGCGCACCAGCGATGCCATCGTGTTAATAATGTTGAACAGGAAATGCGGATTGATCTGGCTTTGCAGCGCCTTCAACTCCATGCTGGTAGCCAGCTTCTTCTGCTCTTCAAGTTCCATGGCCGCAATCTGCGTTGAGAGCAACTGACCAAAGCCTTCCGCAATAGACACCTGTGTTTCAGTGATGCGCGAAGGCTTGGGGTAGTAAAACTTGAGAGTACCCTGAATAGCGTTGCCCACGCGAAGCGGCACAATAATGCCAGCCTGAATATTGCGTACTGGCACCGGGAATCCAGCTTCCGCCTGCGTTTTAAATACGCGCGTCTTGCCGTCTTGAATGGTGTGTTTCGTGCCTTCGGTATGAATCCGTGCCCCTGTGGTACCCAACACATCTTGGCCAGCGCCGTAGTAACCCAATACCACTTCACGGTCGGTAATAGCTACCGCCGACGCCGATGTTGAAGGCAGCAACACTTCACAGGCGCGTTGCGCGCTTTCAGCATTGAATCCCCCCTGCATAGCGGCTAGGGTATCGCTTGCCAAATGCAGCACTGAATTGGACTGGTTTGCACGAATGCGATCCGGATCCAAGATGAGCGAAATGGTGATGAGCAAAAAGATGGTGAACAGTGCGCCCGATACCACCAGCACGGTGTAGTTCTTTTCGCCGCTAAACATGGCCCATCCCAGCACGCAGCCGCAAATCAGTGCCAAGCATAAAAACATTATTTCCAAGAAGATATACAGATTATGTCGCATCATCGAAGGTCCATTCGTAAGCGCTAGCAAGGAAAACGCGTCATGGCGCACACGGTAGTGATGCAAACCATGAAACTGATCGCGTAGTGCTTGCCGCATGAAATATTGCGCCTCTTATTGTACGAAAAGTGGTGCCATTTCGTTCACGAAAAGAGAAACCGCAGCCACCAGCAAAAACGCGCTGAAGATGAAACGCAGCTTGCGCTCAGGAATACGACGAACCATGGTGGCACCAAAGATAGCACCCGGAATGCTGCCCACAGCCATAGCAATGCCCGCAATATAATCCACGTTGCCCATCATCGCTTGGGTGATAACGCCTGGGATAGCCAAGATGGTCACTGCGATGAGCGATGTGCCAGACGCCTTGCGCATCATCATTCCCAAAACGCTCACGAACAGAGGCATCATAATAAAGCCGCCGCCCACGCCGACAAAACCAGATGCAAATCCGGCAATCAAACCAATACAAACACACAGCGCCACACGCTTAGGCGTCAAATGAAAGGGCGCCTCTTCAACTTGGGAATCTTTTTCCTGTACCCGATGAGCAGGCTCTGCATGGGCTGCCGCATCCTTTACCGCCTGTTCGCGATCCTTACCCGTCACCGGTGATGTGCCTTTTGCCTGCACCTTCGGCATGCGAATGGCCTTGCGAAACATCGATACAGCCGAATAACCAATAATCAACGCCGCAGCCAACATGATGACCCACGCCGGCGCAATGGATGCTGCATAAACGCCAAGAGGGCTGGTGCATGCACCCGCCAAACCGCACGCCAATCCCACCAGAGGGATACAGGTCTTATTTTTCAGATGCGTGATAACGCCACCGAGTGACGTGGGAATGATAGTAAAAAGCGATGTTGCCGTCGCTTGAATTGCCGAAAGACCAAATCCGAGGCGGAAAATAGGAACCATTAACGTTCCACCGCCAATACCTAATAGTCCTGACAAAATACCTACGCAAACGCCAACCAAAATGGCAACAATAAACGTTTCCATCTACCACTCGTTCTATTTCTCAACGCTTTTGTTTTACTCTACGCGCCGCGACGCCTGTCGCTACTCTCATTAAGTAAAAATTACAAGCCTTTAACGGCCTTTAACGTTGCACTGTAAAACGCATCGGTAAAGGTGGCTTTTCTCTACACGAACGCGCTAGCCCACAAAAGAGCATCGGCGCAATCGAAACGCACGACGCGCTCATTCGAGACGCACGGCGCGCTTATGCATCGCGTTCACTCATGCGTCGCGTCCACTCAAGAAGCACGGCGCACTCATGTGTCGTGCTCAACCAAATGCGAGCCACGCTTATTCGTCGTCGGGAAGATTCAGGCGAATTTCTGCCGTGGCACCCGGATCAACATTGGCGCTTGCCATGCTATACCCTGCCGGAGCTGGAGCTGGTATTTGATCTGGAACTGGAGTCTGAGCTGAAGCAGCTGCGGCACCTTCCTTGGCAGCAGGCGTCTGCGGAGCGGCCATTTCGACCACCACATCTTCTCCTGCTTGACGTGCCATCGCCGCCTGAACTAACGCCTGGCGCAAACCGGCATCGCTTTCCATGCGCACCATAATATCGCTCCATATATGCTGGAACTCGAAATACTTCATGCAGTTTGCCTGAGCATACTCGGTAGCTTCGCCCGTTGCCGCCTTGGCGCCAGCACGATAAGCACGCTTATCAGGACGAATGAGCGAACGCAAGAATGCGGTGCGCTTAATGCGCTTGGTGATACCCGGCTCCAAAAACGGACCTGGATACGGCATCAGCGACGACGGCTTAATCTGCAGCAGGTCAATCTGAGCGCGGCTAAACTCGATTTTGTAATACTCGTAAATCCAGCGGAAAATATCGCGATAAAAGCGATGACCCTCATTGCGGTCTTTTGGCGGCAAATGCGTCAGCGACCACTGATTATCAAACCAGATATCAGACCCATACATGCGCAGGCTAAGCAGATAGTCCATATCTTCGCCGCGCATAATCCACGGGTCAAAGCTCAAGCGGCGATACGCTTCACGGTGCAAAGCCAAGCAGCCGCCGCACACATGATTGGAACGGGAAAAACGCGGGCCTGCCATAGCCTTCGTGATCCAGTTGTTAAAGGCACGACCCTGCTGCCAAAAATGGTTGTACCAGTGGTTTTGACTCTTGGAGAAATACGTACCTTCATCGTTATAGTAATAGCCCGACTTTGCCAGAATAGGGATGCCCTTCTTGGTCAACTTGCCCAAGCCATACATGGCCTTGACCAGGAAATCTTCATCATCTATGACCTCGTCATCATCCAAGAACACCACAGAATCGAATCCCAACACCTGGGCTACCACGATACCTAAATTGCGCACCGCAGAATATCCCGTAAGCCCGATAGTATCGCGCTGATCGCCATAACCTAGCTGTTCCAATCGCTGCAAGATAAGCGATTCTTCCTGCGATCCGATAATCAGCGTATGCATCTGAGGGAATCTATCGGCAATGGCTTTTGCCTTATCGGCAGCTTCTTTTGCCACATCGCCTTCAACGGCCACCAGAATAATGATCTGACCCAGGCCCTTAACCTTCTGTAAGGATTGCAAGCAACGCGCCAACGTGCCGTTTGAATTGAGGGGTGTTGGATGATCGTATAGGCTGGATGCCTGTCCGCGCTTACGAGCAGGAGTGGTATAAAACGATGGAATAATAATGGCTGGATTCATAGTGGAAGCCCTCCTTTTAGCGCTGACTATTGTACCCTATGGCACCAAGAGCTGCGTATATGTTATTTCTGACGCCCCAGATAACCACGACACACGTGAGCTTTTCCGGCAACGTCTATGCTTTCGGCAACGTATAGGCTTTCAGCAGCGCCTACTATTGCGGCAGCACATATCATTTCCGGCAGCGCCTACTATTGCGGCAGCACATACTATTGCGGCAACACATACTATTTCCGGCGGCGCGGATGACCGCGACGCGTGCGAATGCGCTGCGCTTCTTCACGACGCTGCTTCACCTGTTTGCTTTCATTGCGCAGACGAATATAGGATTCCAGACGAGCTGGCGAAATTTCGCCTGCCTCTACCGCCTTGCGCACGGCACAGCCCGGTTCATTGGTGTGAGTGCAATCGCGAAACTTGCATTCGCTGGCAAGCTGTTCGATATCGGCAAACGCCGCACCAATACCCTCATCGGCATCCCACAGGCCAAGACCGCGCACGCCGGGCATATCAATAATGCAACCACCACTGGGAAGTTCGATTATTTCACGTGAAACGGTGGTATGACGGCCTTTGCCATCGCGCTCACGAACCGGCGTTGTTGCCTGAATATCACGTCCGACCAGCATATTCACCAAGCTTGATTTACCTACACCAGAACGGCCAATCAACACTGCTGTTTTATGATCGATAACATCAGAGAGCGCTTTAATGCTTGCCGGATCCTTTTCGGATACCACCACAAGCGTATCGTTAGCGCCAATAAAGCCATCGATGCGCCTGCGCACCGCTGCAATTTCATCGGGTGACACCATTAAATCTGCCTTGGTGAGCACCACTGCAACAGAGACGCCAGTCTCATGCGCCAACACCAATTCTCGTTCAAGGCGACGCTCGTTTATTTCCTCAATAGGCTGAGCTACCAGCACGACGTCAAAATTTGCGGCCAACGTCTGCGGCAAAGCACGTTCAGTTGGGTCCTTGCGAACAAACGCTGAAGTACGTGGCAACACCTCTTCAATCAGGCCCTTATCGTGCCCTTCAGGAAGCGATACCACCACCTTATCACCGACTACCGCTCGATGTTCGCCCCCTTTAACCAGGGAAATAGCATGTTCGCAGCGCACTTCTTCACCCGTATCCAAACGCACCAGGGGATACCCGCGATCCAATTTGATAACCACGCCTTGAACCTGAGCCATTTAGCGCAACCTTTCCCTGCGAACATGATATAAAGCCATCAAGCCCACGCCCACCAAACATACCATGATGGCCGCAATCCACACACCCATATGCGGATCCATTGACACCTTATGGCCTTCCTGCAGCACAGAAACCTCTTCGGCATGAATATCGGAAAGTCCCTGATGAATGGGGCATTCCAAATGATACGTGCCGCGCACCTGCAGCTGCGTTCCCTCGGTGCCATATTTGCCATAGGTATCGATAACGTTCGATTGCTCCTTGGACATATATACCGCAACTGTGCTGGGAGTATCCGCGTCATCTTGCAGGGTAATCCAGCAATAATCGCCATTCGATTCATCGTTGATGCGATCACCGACAACTTCACCTTTTACCAGCACTGTTTGACCTTCGTAATACGAATCAGCCTGGCTCAAATCGGCAATGGATGTGTCATAGAGAAACGAACTGTCGGAAAGCTGATTGACATATACGCGATTTGAATTATCTGGGTTATCGGAGCTGCCTGCATTATCAGAGGTATCTGCATTATCGGAACCGCCTGCATTAGCGGAACCGGCCGTGCTATCGGAGCCACCTGCGTTATCAGAGCCACTGGAAGCATTGGTATCGTCTGCCCATGCCAAAGAAACCCCAGAAAACGGCGCACCGCCGCCAAGCGCTGAGGTGCCCAGTAAACATACACCTATCGCCAGCGCAATCATCACCACCAACGCCACCAGGGGTCCCAAAAGCCCCGATCGTTGTATTGAGTGCGCTGACGCCTGCTGCATCGATCGTACCTGCGACTGGCGTTTCGGTTGCTTTATCATTCGCTTCATTACGCACGCTTCCTTCTAGCTTTGCCCAGCGAAGCAAACGAAACCGCAATTTTTACAATCAATGCAATCAGCGTAATAAATTCCAAACGGCCTGCCCACATTTCCAAAATGTAGACCATTTCCAATCCAGGCGGCATGCCGCGCGAAATAATGCCGGAGCTCAAGCCCGCATTAGCGCCCATTGAAACCGCCTCGAAGATAGAATCAATAGCGTCATAGCCATGTGCAATCCCGGCCAAAGCGCCAATAAGATAGGTCAACACAAACAGGGCCGAAACCGTCAGTGCCGCACGCGCCACTTCAGTAGTAAGCACCTGATGACCTAAATGGTAATAGCGCACTGCCACCCGTGCCGTTTCTGGCGAAAGCGTAGACTTCACCGTTGAAACAACCGATTTTGCGATAAGGCCTAAGCGAGAAAACTTCATACCACCTGAGGTGGAGCCGCTCGATCCGCCTACAGCCATCAGAATTGCCAGAATCAAAAAGGCGCCCGATGAAAAGACTGTCGTCATCTGATTGTTGGTAACCACCTGAAAACCGGTGGTTGAAAACGAAGAAACTACCATGAACACGCAGCGGCGCAGCAGCGCCAAAATGTCAGAAAAGGCGCCCGATGAACACAGCGAGCACATAAGCACAATGGTGGCCACAACCAGCCATAGTACGCCCGTGCGAATTTCGAAATCCTTAAAGAAATACGATGTTTCACCGCGACTTACCTTCACGTAGAGCGCAAAGTTGACCGCACCAAACAGCATTAACAGCATGCACACAATTTCGAAAGGAAACGAATGATAATACATGGCCGACTGACTGGTTGGGGTAAACCCTGCCGTCGTGAAACATGATATAGCACACCACAGACCATGTAGCAGAGCACGCACCGGTTCAAGGCCCGCCAGCATACACAATCCCGTTAACAGCAGCGTGCCAATAGCAACCACCATCAAAGCAATGCGGCTGATCATGCGTACCGTACTTACAATGCTGGGCAGCACGTGTTCGCTGCGACCTTCTGATGAATACAACCCCGAGGTACTTTTTCCAAACAGCCCTAAGGACAGTGCCACAACAATTAAGCCTAAACCGCCGATCAGGTGCAACACGAAACGCCACATATTGTCAGCGTTTGACATATGCTCCAAGTCAAACGCAAGGGATGCTCCTGTGGTGGTAAGGCCCGAAGTGGTTTCAAAGAGGGCATCCAAATATGAACCATAGTGGCCCGAAAATGCCAGGGGACATGCAGCAATACAGGCGAGCACGATCCACGATAAACCTGTCACTGCCAAAGCCTGTTGATGAGTAAGACGGCCCGGCTCAACGCGCAAAAACTGCAGCGCCATACCCAACACCAATGCGCCACCCCCTGACAAAAGGTAGCGACCAGCCGGTTCCAGTTCGTCGCACAAGAGCGCCAACACAAACGGTACAGCCAGTGCAGCGGCGTAGAAGGTAATCAGAACGCCCAGGTAGTGACCGATAACTCGGACGTCATACCACGAAAAGCCCTGCAGCATTAGCAGCCAGCCCTATGTGCAACAAACCCTACGAGCAAGAGCCTATCCCAACGTAAAGAGAAAACGAATAACAATGGTGATGAGATAAAGCGCCAAAAGAAACACCATCATACTGGCAATAACCACTGCAAAACCCAGCAATGACGTGAGAATACTCTGTTTACGTTCGCGCTTTTCCATGGTGGCTATTCTAATACAACCCAGCTAGAACACCCCAATACAAGAAAAGCTCCATCCCTTCCGTCTGAAACAAACCACAGTTCCATGCCTTACTGCGATCTGTCCAAACTTCAAGAATGGAGCTTCCTCGGCACAACCGTTTGGCGCGCCGAGCTTTTCACTACTCGTACTAGTAAGTTACCCCTCGCCTCTTTCATAAAAGTGGCGAAAAGTCAGGCGCGTCCGACCATTATGCCTGATCAAAAGAGCAGGCATAATGGCGTGCGCCTTTGAATGAGCCAGATAATGCACCTGCTGATACGGGATTACAACCTATACAACACAGGTGTAACGGGCTAGAAACTAAAGCGAAACAACTAGTTGCTCTTGCCTTCGCCGAAGTCCATGCCACGCAGTGCATCATTTGCTTGTTTCATGACTTCATCTTCGTCAGTCGTTGAAGCGGCTTCATCGTTTGGCTGCTCATATGTGCCACCTTCAAGCGATGCCGGTACGTCATCTCCGCCAATCAAATGGCCCGACTTAGTAACAGTGGCCTGATAGTTGCCTTCGCTATCCAAATCGATAGAAATTTCAGCACCATCGCCCACTTTGCCTTCAACGATTTCCATAGCGATGCGGTCAGTTACTTCGCGCTGAATCAAACGACGCAGCGGACGAGCACCATACACCGGATCAAAGCCATCAATTGCCAAGCGTTCACGTGCTGCCGGCGAAACATCAACCGAAATACGACGATCTGCCAAGCGCTGACGTACTGCCTTAAGCTGCAAGTCCACAATGGGCTCCATAGCGGCAATGGACAGCGGATTGAACGTGATAACTTCATCGATACGGTTCAAGAACTCCGGACGAAACGTCGTGCTCAATGCCTCATTAATCTTCGTGGTCATTTCAGCTAAACGCTTTGCGCCCGTTGCCACATCGGCCTTCATGATGTCTTCCATCATGCGACCCATAGAATCGTTTTCGGTAGCACTGGCGTATTCGCGGATGGACTGAGATCCCACGTTAGACGTCATGATAATGATGGCGTTCTTGAAGCTTACAACCCTGCCTTGGCTATCGGTCAAACGGCCATCGTCAAGCACCTGCAGCAAGATGTTGAACACATCCGGATGAGCCTTTTCGATTTCGTCCAGCAATACCACGCTATACGGACGACGACGTACGGCTTCTGTCAGCTGACCACCCTCGTCATAGCCCACATATCCCGGAGGTGCACCCACCAAACGCGATACCGAATGCTTCTCCATGTATTCGGACATATCGATACGGACCATAGCCTTTTCGGTGTCGAACAGGTATTCTGCCAGCGCCTTTGCCAGCTCAGTCTTACCAACACCGGTAGGACCTAAGAACAAGAAGCTGCCAATAGGACGGTTCGGGTCGGATAAGCCTGCACGGTTACGACGAATAGCACCAGCCACTGCCGATACTGCCTGATCCTGGCCAATGACGCGCTCATGCAACTTGTCTTCCAAGTCCACCAGCTTGGCCATTTCGCCCTGCATCATCTTGGTAACCGGAATACCCGTCCAAGCGGAAACCACTTCTGCGATTTCCTCTTCGCCTACCTCTTCTTTCAGGATGGCGCCATTTTCCTTGTGGTTCTCCAGAACACTTTCTGCATCGGAGAGCTGCTTTTGCAATGACGGAATAGTGCCATAGCGTAACTCAGAAGCACGTGCCAAATCGCCTTCGCGCGTGGCTCGCTCTTCTTCGTTTTGAGCAGACTCAATATCGGCCTTGAGGTTCTGAACGTTGACGATGACATCCTTTTCGTTTTTCCATTCAGCCTTTTGAGCATCCAATGCTTCGCGTGCTGTCGAAATTTCTTTGCGCAATGCCTCCAGACGTTCCTTGCTGGATTCATCGGTTTCCTTCATCAACGCCTGCTCTTCGATTTGCATCTGGGTAAGCTTGCGCTCCGCCAGATCAACCTCTTCAGGCATCGAGTCAATTTCGATACGCAGGCGGCTTGCTGCTTCATCCATCAGGTCAATTGCCTTATCGGGCAAGAAACGATCCGAAATGTAGCGGTTGGACAGCTGGGCTGCGGCCACCAAAGCGGAATCCGTAATGCGAACACCGTGATGGATCTCGTACTTTTCCTTCAAGCCACGCAGGATAGCAATGGTATCTTCCACACTCGGCTCACTTACCATGACCGGCTGGAAACGACGTTCCAGAGCAGCATCCTTTTCGATGTACTTGCGGTATTCATCCAACGTGGTGGCACCGATAGCATGCAATTCGCCACGAGCCAGGGCAGGCTTGAGCATGTTGCCTGCATCCATGGAGCTATCGCCCGTAGAACCAGCACCTACGATGGTGTGCAACTCATCGATGAACAAGATGATCTGACCATCGGATTGCTTCACTTCGCGCAGTACTGCCTTCAGACGGTCTTCGAATTCACCACGGTATTTAGCACCTGCCAACATTGCTGGCAAATCCAAGGCAATAAGTTCACGGTCCTTTAAGCTTGAAGGAACATCGCCAGCAACAATACGCTGGGCCAAGCCTTCAACGATAGCCGTCTTACCAACACCAGGCTCACCAATTAACACCGGGTTGTTCTTCGTACGACGGGACAGCACCTGAATGGTACGACGAATTTCTTCCGAACGACCAATGACCGGATCCATCTTGCCTTCGCGTGCCTGCTGGGTCAGGTTCTGACCATACTGTTCCAGCACCTCAAATTCAGCCTTGCTCTGAGCATCGGTTACTCGCGTGTCACCACGCAGCTCTTCGTAGGCCTCTTCGATGTTCTTACGCGTAATGCCTGAATCGTTTAAGATACGACCCGCTGCACCCTTGTCTTCTGCCAATGCGATGAGCAAGTGCTCACTTGTGGCATACGAATCGCCCAGCTTTTCGGCGATTTTGACCGCCGAATCAAGAATGTTTACCACATCCGGGGAGGGCGCCGTAATACCCATACCCATAAAGCCGTTGCCACTTACCTTGGGCATGCGGCTTTCTTCTTCTTCCACGCGCTGCTGCAAGATTGCCGGATCGGCACCGATGCGCGTGATGATTGATTGCATATTATGCTCGCCTGCAGACAACAGAGCATCCAACAAATGGATTGGCTCTACGGAAGCTGCCTGCTTGTCGCCTGCAATATTCATTGCAGACCGCAGCGCCTCCTGTGCTGTAAGCGCTAACTTGTCAAACCTCATTCATGCTCCTTTCGCTTTTACTCATATCCTTCGTAAAAGTTGTTCCGCTCTCACGATACGAATCGCTGGAGCGGACGGATCCTTATGACGGGTATATTTGATGCGTTCAAGCCCGCCCGTCTAGCAAAGCTTTGCCGCATCACCGTCACAAGAAAATACCCCTCTTATACCAACCGACGAAGCACAATGGCGTTGCTTTCCTTCACCAGCGAATTCACACTTGCGCGCGTTTCCAACTCGTGCACACGGTCGGCCAAACGACGAACACGCCTGTGCAGTGCGTCAATTTCTTCGTCGCGATCATCCAGACGTCCCTTCAAATCCAGGATGCGAATAACCCCCGCCAGATTAATACCTTCGTCAGTAAGCTCATTAATCAGCTGCAGACGTTCAATATCTGCCTGCGAATACATACGCGTGTTGCCACGGGTACGCTGAGGAGATACCAAACCTTTCTGCTCGTATATACGCAAGGTTTGAGGATGGACGCCCGCAAGTTCCGCCGCCACGCTAATCATGTACAGCGGTCTGTTTTTGTCTTCCATCACCATGCCCTCACTTTGCTATCCGAGGCTGCTTGGAATTCTTCCAAGGCCTTTTTCTGTTTATCGTTAAGCGACTTTGGTACTGCAATTTCAAGCTTTACCTTTAAGTCGCCATTACCAGTTGCGTTTTTGCCTAAACGCTTGGCACCCTTGCCGCGTACGGTGAGCACCGTACCTGACTGAGTACCCGCCGGAACCTTGATGCGTACCTTGACGCCATCCGGTGCCGGAACAACCACATGTGCGCCCAACGCCGCTTCAGAAAACGTTATCGGAACCGTCATGCACACATCGGCCTTATCGCGCGTGTAGAGCGGATGCTTACCAATATGGATGGTTACCAGCAGATCGCCAGCAGGACCACCATTGACACCCGGAGCACCCTTGCCCTTTAAACGAACACGGCCACCATCCATAGCACCTGCCGGGATCTTGATGGTCATGGTTTCTTTTTGAGTGGTTCCCGGACGACCTATACGAATACGCTTTTCGCATCCGTTGAAGGCCTCATCAAAGGAGATCGTCATGGATACCTTTTTATCGGCACCCTTCTTAGGCTGCGGCTGATACTGATAGCTTGTCTGACCACCGCGTCCTGCGTTACCGAAATTCCATTCGGTGCCAAACGCGCCTTCGCCATTTCGAATACTCTCCAGAATATCCGCCCAGCTACCAAAGCCAGTGCCGCTAAATCCTGCACCTGCCCCGCCAGCGCCCGCAAACGGATTGCCACCGCCTTGACCTTGCCATGCACCACCGAACGGAATTTGATTTTCGTCAGCCGTGCCATACTGGTCATACAACTTACGTTTTTTATCGTCAGAAAGGACTTCGTAAGCTTCGTTTATTTCCTTAAACTTTGCTTCGTCACCACCTGCATCGGGATGGTACTTGCGCGCTAACTTACGAAAAGCCTTCTTGATAGTTTGCGCATCCGCATCACGTGGAACGCCTAGCGTTTTGTAGTAGTCAGGAGTTTGAGCCATTCGTCCCACCTCTCATTTATCCTTACAACAAGGGCGGACAATTTTCTCGCCCGCCCTTGCACATACTCTCTATTTACCTTGCTGTGCCACCTGAATCGTTACTTTGATTCTTCGTCAGAATCTTTATCTTCAGGTTCGCGCTTAGGACCTCCAACAGTTACTGCAACCATAGCGTTGCGAATAACCTTCGATCCCATGCGATAGCCTTTCATGTATACCTCGGCCACCGTTTCGTCCGGCACCGACGTATCGTCGACGGTTGAAACCGCCATTGCCTCTAAGGCATCAAAAGGTTCGCCCTTTGGATCAATAACCTCAACGCCCTGCTTCGACAGCACATCAACCATTTTGGTGTGTACCGCTTCTACACCGCTGAGCAGACCCTCTTCGCCGTGCTCTTCGGCATAAGCAATGCTGCGCTCAAAGTCATCAATTACCGGAAGCAAGCTTTCCACTAACTTCTCGGCGGCGCGAGCCCTTTCTTCTTCACGCTGTTCATTCATGCGACGACGGTACGTATCCCATTCAGCATGAAGTCGCAAATATTTATCCTGCCAAGCTGCAGCTTCCTTCTTTGCAGCAGCTACTGGATCTTCCGCATCTTCTTTCGCTTCAGCATCCTTGTCCTTAGCACCTTCGCTAGCGGGGGCATCTTTGGCATCTTTGTCGTCAGATGCCTTGGTTTCAGGTGCTTGCTTGGCAGATTCTTCACCGGAGGTGGAGGCGGCTTGCGTCGCCTCCGTGTCCTCTACGGTGTTTTCACGTACCTCGTCTTTTTCAGGCGCGGCCATGATTACTTTTCCTTCTTGTTGTCGTCGTCTACAACCTCAAAGTCGGCTTCGATTGGTTCGTCACCATTGCCCTGAGATGCAGTACCAGCATTAGCGGCACCTGCTGCACCAGCTGCACCCTGAGCACCTGCTGCGCCCTGAGCGCCGTTCTGGCTGTATACAACTTCTGCCATCTTGTAGCCAGCCTGCTGCAGAGCTTCAATTGCAGACTTCATTGCAGCAACATCGCTACCTTCCAGCGCAGCCTTGC
>UQDJ01000007.1 GCA_900539675.1 uncultured Coriobacteriaceae bacterium
TCTCAAATGGCTCCAGATTGCCGCGATCGATCCAATACTTTAGATTGCGCACAACCATTTTGCTGTCACTAAGATCAAAGCTATCTACATCGTGCTCACTAATTTCAACCAAACAAGCAACATCAAAGTTAGTTTGGGTGGTAGCCGTCTCAAAACCGCTGAGCATTACGCCAGAATTACTTGCACCCGCAGCAAATAAATCGGGCATATCGAGTAAGCAACGCTGCGTCATGCCGGAACCCATAGAATGGCCAGTCACATAAATACGGGAGTACTCAATTTCCTCGCGAGCTGCAACATCAGCAATCATGGCACGTATAAATTTTTCATCGTCTAAATAGTAGTCTTCGAGCCCCTTGCATGAGATATTCCAAGTAGGCATAGGATTGGCATTCATTCGCGTCTGAGCCATACCCCCTGATGGGAATAAAGCGATAAAATCGCGACTTTCGGCCACATTAAACCACTCTGCCCCATACAAGCCGCTCTCAGCAACCTGTGTACCACCATGGCAAAACACCACAATAGGACGTTTCTTGGAACGACTGACATTCCGCTTAGGGATATATTCACACCAATGACGGGTATACCCATCGATTTCCATCTCGTGAGTCGTAATACCCAACTCTTCAAGAGTTCGATACTTGTGCAACCCACCTGGCCCAATACCCGTAGTGCGAATTGTACGATGCACCAACTTCCACATTTCCTCAGCAGCTTTCGGAGATAGTACATCATCAAAAGCCGCCACATCCGCGATTACATCTGCAACGGGCTGGCCATTAATAGTATCCCGTGGCTGCACTTGAGTTGCAGGAGCTATGAAACGGTGGTTATCACGATAAGTGCGCTTGCAAGTATGGTTACGGCGCTTAAAATCTTCAACTGCATGGCAGAATGCCTCCGTTTCATTTGAAACCTGGAAATATACTGGCACAGGAATCTCTGCAGCTAGAACGTAGGGTAATGCGGCAGGTGCGTGGTTGGCAGACTCTATATCAGCTTCGGTGAACTCAAATTCACCAGCAAAGCCAACGCCTGCGTACGCATCAGGATGCTTTTGGGTATACCGTAAACCCACTGTTGCCCCAGTACCATATCCAACCAAATATGCAAAGAACACCTGTGTTACATAGTGATCGCGAACATCCAACTTAGAACGCAATTCCTCAACAAAAGCAATGCCTTCTTCACCTGTGTTCCAAGAGCCATTTGGCTGAGCTAAAAACAGCACTACCTTATTATCGTCAGCAATTGTCTTCCATCCTGACTTTATTAAAAAGTCCTGAACTGTAATGCTATCCGGTAAAAGAATTGCTACGCTCCAGCAACTGCAAGACGTTGATTCCGGAATATATACAAAGGCCTTTGCCTCTTGATGCTCGCATGGTAAATGAAATAAGCCCACATTTAAATGATAGTAAGGATGCTTTGGATCCATTTTGGCGAATGCGCCTGTGTAGTCAGAAGCAAATTCTTGAATCTGCATCAATCAAGCGCCTCCTTCAAAGCGTTGTAGTCGTCAAATAACGGTGCAAATACTGGATAATCCTTATCCCAGAATCCATTCACCGGGGTCCATTCACTATCAATATTCATTACCGTGCCACCATGGGACGTATATTCAGGCCAAGCAGGAATAGAAGAGTTATTCGGGTTGCCCGTCGCAATAAAGCTTGCCCAGGTGTCCTGAACCTGCTTCTGAAGATCCTTGGGTGCACATTTTGGGACTTGAGTGCCAAACACGAAAGGACACGGTGCACCATGAGGAGCACGTAGTCCTGTTGATGGATCAGCCCATGAAAACTGATACTGATAGACCTTGCCATGAAGCGCACAGGCGCGCGCCATCAGCTCAGCTGGAATGGTCATCATAAGTTCAGTTTGGGCGGTCTCACACGCCTGTAATACCGGCTCATCCGTATGGTTCGACAAATACTGGTCTACTGGGGTTCGATCACCTTTCAGGAATCGCTGATTACTTTTAATGACTTTATCGATCGCCTCTTCGTCGTTAAGGCCAACAAAACCTGAGTCTCTTTCGCCGTTGCTGTATCCAATCATTACCTCTTTATCGGCAGCTACACCGGCAATCAAGCGATCAAATTCACCTTCTTTAACAACGAGGTTATCTATGACAGGAGACCCATATATATCTCCAAAGACAATTTGCTGTGCGCGAAGCAAATTGTCAGCTGAAACCGCAAGGGCTTCATCAAGAGCCGTAATACCTAAATAGTCAAATACCTTACGTGACGCTTCCGCAGATTCTTCCAAAGTACGCGGAGGAGGACCTTGTAAAAATGAGCTTTGGCAAATAGCGCGCTGAAACAACGGCAAAGATTCTTCGGATGCCAGGTGATGGCAAATTGCATTGGATCCAGCGGAATGGCCATAAAGAGTAATCGTGCCAGGATCAGCATTGAATGCAGCAGCATTTTCGCGAACCCACTGCAAAGCCGCACGATGGTCAAGGAGGTTTAAATTGTTGCTCCATTTATATGCCTCGCTTGCACCTAGAACATCTAAGTTAATTGAGCCAAAAACGCCTAATCGGTAATTCGGTGCAACAACAACGATTTCCGGATGCGCCGCAACGAATGCTTCGCCTCTAGCTTGCACTCGCGAAGCATGACCGATTGCATACGACCCACCATACACCCAAAACAGAATCCCCTTTTTAGGCGTTTTCAAATCAGAGGCCCACACATTCAAATACAAGCAATCTTCGCTAATTGGAATGTGAATTGGTTCTTTCATTTGATCCGCCAAATGACGAGGATAATTCAATTGGATGGGCGCGGGCGGATAAATATCCGCCCGCCTTTCGTTATCGTAGGTTGCCAAAGGTTGTGGCGGCTGCCAGCGTAATTCTCCAAGAGGGGGCTGTGCGAATGGGATACCCTTAAAGGACAACACGCCGGATTTTTCCTGGGTGCCTATATAGCAACCCGCCTTTGTCTCTATACGATAGTCTTCCATGGTTTACCAACCCATTTCGTTCTTCGGGTGACGCTTCAGCAAGACCTTGATAAAGATCATCCAAATTACAAAGCCAACCAGAGGTACAACACCCAAAATGATATAGGCTGGGCGATACATGCCACCAACTAAAGCTGCAATGCCAGTAAATACGATTGGACCCAAAGTCTGACCAATATCAGAACCCATCAGATAGGTATTGCCAGCAACACCGATGCGATCGTCGGGCGCGCCCTTAATAGCCATGGTACGGCTACCAATAAGACCGCCACCACCAATGCCGTAAATAATGGAAGCTAAGAGCAATCCCCACATATCAGTAGAAGCTGCCGTTACTAAGTTTGCAACCGCTACCGCAAAGAAGCCAGGAATCAAGCCCCAACGAGCGCCTTTTTTATCAATGATGCGACCAAAAACTGGTCGGGAGAAATACATGATAACGTTGTGAACAGTAACCATAATGCCAACATTAGCAATTGCAAGATCGGCACGACCATAAGCTAGCAGGATCGTGGAACCTTGGCCATATACGGCAATGGAAAACATTGCAGATACCAGCATGTAAGGAACGGATGCCCAGTCAATAAAGTCACGGATATGGATGCCCTTCTTCTGCTTCTTTTGAGCAGGATCCTTTGGTGCAGGTTTCTTCCACTTATATGGCATGGTTGCAGTCAGCAAAGCATCCAACAAAGCCACAGCAGCAGCAACCAAGAATAAGCCACTAAAGCCAATGGCATCAGCTACTGGGATTGCAAAGGGGGACACAACACTGGAACCAACTACAGGGCCCAGCATAAACAAACCAGAAGCAATACCATAGTCCGCCTTGCCTACAACATCAGCCAGAATAACAGCGTTCAGGCCCATGCTGGCACCCCAACCAATGCCTCGAATTACCTGGAAGGTATACAGGGAAACAACTTCGCTTGCAAAGGCCATTCCAACCGTGCCGGCTGCCAGGATGACATAGGCAAGAATTAATAGCTTTTTACGATCGAAGCGGTCGATGATCGGTGAGGAAATTGGTTTCATGATCAACGACAAGAACGAAAACATACTTACTACGGTGCCTACCACAGCAGCATTCATTCCGTAGTTTTCCGTGAAATTAACAACCAAGCCTGCATTGATGATATTAAAGCTAATGCATACCAGAATGTTGCCAACAAACACGGTCAAGAATGCTCGCTGGCTCAATACCTGCCAAACACTCTTGTGCTTTTGTTCCTCGGGAGCGTTTTGCTCCTCTTGTGGCTGCGTTTCCACCGCCTTTTCTTCAGACATATCACTCTCTCCTTAAATCAGATTGTGCAATCTTCGAAAGGTGATCTGCTGAAGTCTCTTGTGCTGTCGTTTAAATCGACTGCGTTTACAGCTCTCCAATCATGCAAATGCTAGCTTTATGCAGGATTGAACAAACGCTTTCGTGCAAAACGATTTCACTTGCCCAAAAGCCCCCATGCTTTTGAGATTCCCCTTTCAGTGAATCGTTGCAGTCCACCTCTCGATGATTCCAGGTTAGCAACGCCACTAAAGGTTTTAGGTTTGCCGGTAATCTTTCTATTGCAGATTGGGAATATGAACATGTTCTATCCCGTATGAGTTATCAGTTCATTACTAAACACATCTAACTTACGTGTTTAAATACTGAAGGAGCTTCTTTAAAGTATTGTTGCAAAAAATGAACTAATGCCCAGGCTGCAGGCGTAGGTTCGTAGTTAGGGGACCATATAATTTGCAAATGACGAGTGCCCAGAAGACTCCCTGCAGTAACTCCTTCCAAGGGAATTTTTACAACTTGCGATTCTAAACCAGCTAACATTGACAGCTCTGGTGCAACGAGAACTCCGATACCCTGTTCTACGTAGTGCAACGCTCCCCATACTTGCGGACAATCAATTTTCTTAGACGGACGAAAGCCACCCACACGGCACACCTCATCAAGCAAGGCGCCACCGTGCTCTGCCGGTGGCACAACAAAGGCTTCATTCTGTAAATCTGTAATCGAAACCGACGATGCATGGGCCAAACGATGCGAAGGACTTACTGCCAACACATAATGTTCGTTAGCTAATTGAACCGCATCGGGGTCAAATCCCTCTTCACGCGTTGATACAAATTCCAAATCGAACCCTTTAGTTTTTGCTTCAGTGTTTGACAAAATAATGTCTAATTGGATGTCAGGATGCATTCGAATAAATGGTGCAAGCACAGCGCTTGTATTACCTAAACTATGATGAAAATAAATCCGAATAAGCTTCTCCTGGCGCTCTTTCATTTCTGCAATTTCTACAACCGCATCGCTCATTATCTTTTCAGCAACATCGGTATAGTGCAGCATTATTTTCCCGTATTGATTAAGCACCAAATGCCGACCATTACGCCAGAATAATGCTGCTCCCAGATCTCTTTCAACTTGTTTGATCGTACGACTGAGAGAAGACGTGGAAACATGCATCTTTTGCGCAGCATAGGAAATGCTTCCATAATGAACGACCTCTTTGATAATAAGCAATTCATCTAGGCTAATCATCATTATCGCTTTCCGTCGAAGTCTAATCTTTAGAGGAACCAGTAAAAATTGTTTCAAGATATTCAATCAAGGCAAGAGTGGCATCAGTAAGATATGCTCCGAGTGGCCACTGAAGATATAGTTTTCGCGACACGTGGATATCAGACAAAGGGATCGCTTTGATCTTCAGGTCAATTTTTGCTAACCACGATTTTTCGCATCCTATACAGACCCCCACATTCTGTTCAACTAAATTAAGCAACGCCCAATAACTTGAAGAATAACAGCGGATTTTCGGTCTAAACCCAGCCAATTCAAACATGCGTGTCTGTACTCGAGTCATTTGAGTGTCATAGGGAGAGATAACAAAACCCACATCCTTTAATTCTTTAAGTGCTATTTGAGAGCGATTCGCTAGTTCATTGCCTTCAGACACCAAGAGCACATATGGGTCATCACATAGCTCTCGGACATTTCCTCCCCCGCATTTTTCATGAGATGCAAAATATTCCAGATCATAGTTAATGCCTATTGTGTCATCACCAGGCGTAATAACCGGAACGGTAATATCTGGATTTTGGTCATAAAAGCCTTTGAGGACCGCTGGGAAATCTCCCAGCGGACTGCGAGCCACTAAACGAACACGCTGTTTATCGGTCGAAAGAACGTTTGATATTTCGTTTCTGGCATTATGAATTGTTCGAAAGCAATTATTGGTTGCTTCATATAAGTGTTTGCCATATTGATTAAGCTCAACACGTCTACCGGCTCGAACAAAAAGAGGAACGCCTAGATCGTCTTCGAGACGACGGACAATGCGGCTTAAATATGCCTGAGACACACCCATTAATTCAGCTGCACGAGTAAAGTTTTCAGTTTCAGCTGCAGCTTTGAAATAACGTAAATTGTTGTATTCCATACATGCCTCCAGCATATATCCCCTCAAACCCTTATCAGTTTAGACTTTTTACGTTCTGCTTAAAGATACTCAACTCGGAGATCAGGAATCAAACGAAATTCGTATTGATCTTTTTCAATTCTTATATACCACTATCAGCGTGGTACGATGATATACATCCTGATAGATCAACTGTTTAAGGGAGATGCTATGACAAAACCAGCCTTGGCACATCGCAACGGTGCCCTTCGCGCCACTGTTATTGGTGGCCTTATCGCCTGCTTAACGTTCTGCACAATTCTTTTAAGTGGTTGTGCTGGTCCGTCCCCTACCGACGTTTCCAAAGAATTCTTTGATGCGGTTAAACAAGACAATACCGATACGTTGCAAAAAACCTACAGCGGCGAAGACTCCAATCTGTTCAAATCGTTAGAAAACGAAGAAATGAACGCGCTATCCCAGGAGGAAAACACATCCGAAACTTCTGCGCAGCTCCAGTCCGAAATGGATAATACTTTGCTGCCTAAGCTGCGCGATTTCGACTACGAATTATCCAACGAACAGATTAATGGTGACAGCGCCACAGTAGATGTAAAAATCACCACCTATGCAGTTGGTGATGCCATTTCATCAGCACTCAACGACTACCTCAGCCAGGGCTTCACTATGGCGCTTTCTGGTAGTTCAGAAGAAGATTTGACGAACTTCGCCATGCAAACTTTCATCGATAAGTTCAACAACATGGAAAAAAGTTACACCGGAACTGCTACCGTGTCTCTGTCCAAGGTGGATGGCAATTGGAAAGTTGACCCCATCGCCGGCAATAGCGATCTAGCCGATTTGCTTTCGGGCGGTCTTTTGAGCTATGCCTCATCCGTTCAAACAGCCACCCAGGCAAGCAATGCCGACTAATTGAACTCGGGTCAATTTTCTGCTTGCACACAATGCAGATTAGCTGACCTGGGAGCCACTTTTCTGCCTGCACGCAATGCGAACTAGTTGCATTAGTTAGAGTCGCTTATTCGCCCTGGCAACCACGTATCCGCTTATAACTCGACGAATTCACTAACTCAATTAGCAACTGCCCAGGAATAAAACAGCCCCGGTCGAACGATTCGATCGGGGCTGTTATGCGTCTAACTGGTGCCGGAGGCGGGATTTGAACCCGCACGTCTTTCGACAACGGTTTTTGAGACCGCCGCGTCTGCCGTTCCGCCACTCCGGCGCAAGTAAGGATTATACATAAAAATGAGGAAAATGACCAATAATTGACCAACGAAAGAATAAATCCTTATTTCGACCGTCATTTCTCATCAATTCGCCCCTGTAATGACCCATAATAAAATTTATTGGCGTCCTGAACGCTCAGTACCAAGGAGGAACCCTATGATCAACGAAACAGCCTACGAATTAGGCGCAGCGCCTTCCGTCATTCGTGAATTATTTGCCTATGGGCAAAAACGCAAGGCAGAAATTGGCGACGAAAACGTTTTCGACTACAGCATAGGCAACCCCAGTGTTCCAGCACCACAAAAAGTTGCAGACACTATTACCGAGCTTGCCAAAATGCCAGCAGCAGCATTGCATGCCTATTCTTCCTCTGCTGGCCTTGATTCCACCCGCAAAGCCATTGCTGAAAACCTGAATAAGCGCTTCGGCACGCACTATGATATCCATAACCTCTATATGACCATGGGCGCTGCTGGCTGCCTTTCGTGCTGCTTTCACGCCTTAGCCAATCCGGGCGATGAATTCATTGTTATTTCGCCCTATTTTCCCGAGTACAAGGTATGGATTCAAAACGCACAGGGCATCTGCGTAGAAGTTCCCGCGCGCAAGGACAATTTCCAAATAGACATTGACACCTTACGCGCTGCTATCACTGCCAAAACCAAGGCTGTGGTTATCAATTCGCCCAATAACCCTGTTGGTGCGGTATACACCCGTGAAACGCTGCAAGCCATGGCTGATGTATTGCACCAGAAAGAAGCCGAATTTGGCACTGACATATTTGTGATTTCTGATGAACCGTACCGCGAACTGGTATATGACGGCGTTGAAGTGCCTTGGGTTCCCGACATTTATGACAACACGCTGATTTGTTATTCCTGGTCAAAGTCGCTTTCCTTGCCAGGAGATCGCATTGGCTATGTTCTTACTCCAGATACCGTAACTGATGCAAAGCGTGTTCAGCTGGCAGTTACCGGCGCCGGAAGATCGCTGGGTTATGTTTGCGCGCCTGTGTTTTTCCAGCGCGTAATTGAACGCTGCGTAGATGAACCAACCAATACTGCAGCGTATGCCCACAATAGAAAGCTGCTCACCGATGGTCTGGATGAACTGGGCTACAACTATATTGCTCCTGATGGCGCATTCTATCTGTGGGTGCAAGCACTTGAGCCAGATGCAAAAGCATTTTCAGAGCAGGCCAAAAAGCATGAACTTTTGCTCGTACCATCCGATAGCTTTGGCGTATCAGGCTGGGTGCGCTTGGGCTATTGCATTGATGCAAAGACTATCCAAAACTCTATGCCGGCATTTGCGGCCCTGAAAAAGGATTACGAGTAAGCCCATCCATCGCGTCCCAGGTAGCGTCCTGAGCCGCGTCCTATGTAACGTAAGCACTCCATGGCGTGCTTTTAACGTACGCCCTCTATGATAGCGTCCTTCTTAGCGCCCTGAGAAGGACGCTATCGGCTTTCTTGGGTCATAAGTGCATACAGACGTTTGCCTTGGTGGACTTCGCTTTCGTAGTCAACCTTGTCTGTTAAAAGTCCGGGAATAACCGAAAGAGCGCTGAGATTGCCGATATCTTCCGGCGTATGGTTACGCACGGTATAGCCTGACACCGCAAGAAGCAATTCTCCTCGTTGTTTAGCGTGAAAATGATGCTGCAAACCCTCATTAACTGACAGAATAGTTACCGCACGCTCATCCGCTTCGCATGCTTTAAATTCGCCCTTTTCAATGCCGCGCTCAATGACTTCGATAAGGGTGTGATAGAAAATGCGATATCGCTCAAAAAAGTTTTTAAACTTATCTGCGTTGCTGCGTGCTACGCCTTCCATCTCTATAAAATCGAGTGGCAATTCGCACTTCTGCACTACGTCTTGCACGATCAGCGCATAGAGCTGTGCAGTGCAGCTAAACGATGCGGAGAATCCTTCCATTGATGCTTGTGGCATATCGGGCTTGAACAACGAAGCCAGTAATTCAGCTTTCGAGGAAAAGTAGTAATACAAAGATGAAGGATCCATACCCATGCGGCGCGCTAATTCACTCAGTGACGCATTGGCATAGCCCTTTTCGCGAAACAGATCGATCGCTGTTGCCACAATACTTTCTCGCGTAGAAGAACGACTGGCATACGGTCCACGGCGCCCGCGAGACGCATGCGTTTCCTCTTTTTCCTGCCTTTTGGCAAATGCCTTGTCGTTTTCTTTTAGTGGCTTGCTTGTCGCCTTATGAGCAGCGGACATCGTTACTCTTCCCCTTTCGAGTGCAGCAACATTATTGCACAGTCGTGGCATAAGTACGCCGAGTATTACTTTTAGATAACAAACAAGATTTCAGGGTTCACGCTTTTCAAAGCGCGTTAAGATCGAACTGTAAAGGAACTTAAGAGAAAGTGTGTACACCATGGATGCAAAGGTTCATGAATTACTCAACGACCAAGTTAAGCAGGAACTTTATTCAGCATACCTGTACATGGCATTCGCTGATTACTACGAAGAGGAAGGCTTAGACGGCTTTGCAAACTGGTACATGGTTCAAGCTCAAGAAGAACTGGGTCATGCCTTGAAATTCCGTACCTATCTACACGACAACAACTGCAAGGTAACCTTAGGCACCATAGACGCTCCAGCTCGCGAGTTCACTTCCTACATTGAGCCTCTCGAAGCAGGTTTGGAGCATGAAAAGTACATTACTGATTTGATTAATAATATTTATGCGGTTGCCAATGATGCCAATGATTTCCGCACTATGCAGTTCTTGGACTTCTTCATTCAGGAACAGGCAGAAGAAGAAACAACGGCTGATGATATGGTTACCAAGATGAAGCTATTCGGCAGTGATTCCAAGGCTTTGTATGACCTGGATCAAGAATATGCAACTCGTGTGGTCAGCACAACCGCTGCTTCAACAACCACTCCTACCACGGCTGCATAATCGCGCCGTAGCAGCGATGCCGTTGTATCGATGCCGTTGTATCGATGCTGTTGCATCAATGCCATGTAGCGATGCCGTTCTAAGCCGGTCCTAGCGGCTAGTAGCGGCTTAGAAATGAACTAGGACGGCTTGTAGTTAGCTTCCAGGCTGTGGCTAGCTCCAGAAGCCATCAGCTCTCATAAAAACTGACATAATACCTGCGAAGGGCGCCTTGCCAAAGCAAAGCGCCCTTCGTGTGTAGTAGGACTAAGATTGCAGCCCATCCTTAGCCGATATCAGTCTTACGGTTTACAAACGACCGTGCTTTCCCAAATGAGCCGCTGCATGGTTTGCTGCTGCGTTCTTTTTCCACGTCTTGCGTCCTGCATATCCTGCAGTACCTGCCGCGGCTGCAATAAGTGCCACTAACAGCCCTATCAGCCACGGGTTGTCTCCCGTTTTCTCCAGGAAGTGTCCGCCTTCAGAGTCGCCTTCCCCACCAGACGGTTCCACTCCCCCTTCTTGACCTTCGTTATAAGAGTTAACGAAGGTAGGAAGTTCGGCCACATCGTTGTATGTCAGCTCCTCGATAGTAAGTTGACCGTTGTTGCCATCCACTAAGGTTACCTGGGCGGTATAAACCGTTTCATCGTAGGTTACGCCATCCTTTTGAATGCCTTCAGTTGCTGGATCATCGTCTTGCGGCAAGACTTCAGAAACCGTATACGTGTAGGTTCCTGCCTCACTAAATGTTTGACGTGCATCCGTAAACACAACCTGGCCCTTGGCGTCGTTTGTGGCGGTACCCAAAACGTTACCATCAGCATCCTTAAGAGCAAAGCTGAACTCATCGGCAGCTACACTTCGTCCCTCAAGTGCCTTAGAAGCACCAAAGGTTATTGTGGTGGGCTGCACGTTATACGTATTGGTAAACGTTGCCGTTTGAGTATCTTTGCCCTGGCCATCAACCATATTCCACGTTACTTCAAGCGTGCCACTGTGGTTGTCCACCACATGCGCTGTCACCGTATAGGTAGCAGCATGATACGTTACGCCATTTAATTCGTACCCGTCTGCAACAGGCTTGGCACCATCGGGAACAACCTCAGAAAGCGTATAGGTGTAATCCCCTGCCTCGCTAAAGGTGATGGCTGGCATTTCCACATTGCCGTTGGCGTCGTTTGTTGCCGTATATTCTGTGCCTTGTGCATCTTCCATCTTGAAGGTGAAATCACCAGCTGCAAGGTTGCGGGCACCGCTTTGCCTATCCCACACCTTCGTAAAGGTTAGGCCACCGTCACCGGTAGGCGAACTTTCAGCAGGCGTTGTGCTGTAAGTATTAGTGAACGTAAAGTCCATGCCCTTATCGGCACTCTTATCTGCTATCTTCGCAACGCTGAGCGTACCGTCACCGTTGTCGGTTACGGTTACCGTAACCGTCTTGGTTGTGGAGTCGTTGGTGACTCCAGGCAGACCCTTGCCAGCAACTTCGGTAATGGTATACACGAATGTCTTGCTGCGTTCAGACTGAGAGGTAGAAGTACTGTCTTCTGCAGACGCTGCCACAGCACTCTCATCTCCGGTAGCATGTTCGACACCACCCTCATTGCCAGCAGCTTTGTCTTCTGCTGACGCTGCGGCATCGTTGCCCGCTGAAGCGTCCTCGTTCGCATCGCCCACGGCAGAAGTATCCTCGTTCACATCACCAGTATTCTTGTCCCCGGCAGCGCCAGATGCATCCGCATCGGTCTGTTGGCCACCGAATACATTTTCCATCGTGTAAGTGATGGGCCCAAAGTTCACGCTGTAACCCGTATTGGATACGGTAGTCGTCTCGGGCATCGGAGCGGGCGTACCGTCATCAGCAGCTGCCCCCGTTATCGTGAAGTCGAACTCACCACCCTTGAGCTCCGGTCCACTTAATGTGGGATCACTCGACGTCATAGCCTTGGAGCCTGCAAGGCTCAGCTCTGCAGAAGAGCCGGTGCCGTAGGTGTTTTCGAAGACTAGACCATCGGCCGCGCCCGGGTAGGCAATCTGAATGTCCAGCTTGCCCGCACCATTGTCTGTCACCGTAACCGTAATGGTGCTATTGCCAGCGTTCTGCGTATAGCCCACAGGCAGCGTATCTTCGGCCACGTTGTAGACGAAGGTGTACACATCGCCCGCATCCGTAATGGTCTTGGAGGCCTTGCCTATCGTCTGCGAGCCTTCAGCGGTAGCAGCGGCGTTCAACTCGTCGGTGGTGTAGACAATATCGCTGAACGTTATGGTGCCATCAGCTGCATTCGTACCCGTGGCCACCGTAGCGCCATTGCCGGCATCGGCCACTGTGAAGTCAAATTGACCATTGGCCAGCACGTCATTGTGCAGGGTCTTGGTAGCCTGGATGGTCGCCACACCGTTAGCACCAATCGTGCCCGGATCAACCGCATAGCTGTTCGTGAACGGCACGGTAGCTTTCTGCGGCAGCGTCGCGGCGCTGGTAACCATCTCAGAGTAGCCTTCGTTGTTGGACACGTGCGTGGTCACCGACATGGTGCCGTCGCCGTTGTCCGCCGGCGTGATGTCCACCGTAAACTCGCTGGCGTCGTAGGTGTAGCCCGCCGGCGCCTGCCCTGTTTCGGCAATGGTGTAGGTGAATGTCTTGCCCGCATCAGCACGACTGAACGTCATCGTATCGAACGGGTTGCCCGCCACCGAAGCTGCCTCGCCCGCAGCCGATGCCACGGAAGCAAGCTCAGCAGTCTCTCCACCGATCTTTTCTGCCGCAACCTCATCGGCAGCGCTCACCGTGAAGTGGAACTGCCCTGCCGTTGCTGCACGACCCTCAAGCGTCTTGGTGATGTCCAGGCCGCCTGCGCCCTTCGCGCCATAGTCGAAGGTGGAGTCATAAGTGTTGGCGAAAGACACTGCGGACGCCCCTTCGCCGGCAGACGCGGCTTCACCGGTCTTCGTCACAGCAGCCACCAGACCGCCCGTGCCGTTGTCGGTCACGGTCACAGTAATGTTCACTGTGTTGGCAGCATACGTGATGCCGTCCTTGGTACCACCCGTAGCTGCAGTGCCATCTGCACCGTTCTCGGTCACGGTGTAGGTATATGTTCCCGTGCGATCAAAGGTGATGGCGCCGAAGTTGATGGGCGCGATGCCGTTGTCCGTATCGGTTACGTCGTTCGCACCGACAGTGACGGTCTTGGCACCACTCTCAGAACCGTCGGGCATCGGTACAGCACCACCGTCGGATGCTGTACCCGCGCTCAGCGTGAAGCCGAACTCGTCGCCTTCGAGCCATGCGTTGCCGTCGCGACCTGTGAACTGCTTGGTCAGGCCGAACGCGATATCGGTTCCTTCATCCACCGTGGTGGATCCAGCCTTGTAGGTGTTAATGAATACAGCGTCGCCCACATGCTTGCCGGCATTGCTATCCCATGGGGCTTCGCCCGATGTGTGCACGCGCACCACCGCCTGCACCGCATCGTCGCCGGTCTGTGCCTCCTTCTTTTCATCCGTCACCTGTGCGGTCACGATCTTCGTGGAATTGTCGTAGGTCACGCCCTTATAGGTCCACGTGCCCGTTACCGCATCGAAGGTCGCACCCTCAATACCGTCTGCAGGATCGGTGCTGTAGGTGCCCGTCTTGGTGGGCTGATGCTCGGTGATGGCGAAGCAGTAGGTCTTACCCACCATATCCTTGGTGAAGCTGATACCGCTAAATATCACGTCGCCGCGCTTGTTGCCGTTTTTCACCTCTGGCGTCGTAACCTTAGGAGTTTCGCTGTCGGTCAGCTGGTCAACCGATTCCCAATCACCTTGGCTGTCGTTTGCCTTCCAACCGGTCAGCGCGATATTAAAGGTAAACTCGCCATCTTCAAGCGGCTCGGAACGCCCAGTGAGCTCTTTGCCCGCGTTGAAGTTGATCTCTACCGCATCGGCGGAGTAGACATTGGTGAACGTAACCTCGTTGGAACCGGAAATGCGCTCCCAGGTGCCGCCTGGGGTCAACTTCTCGTAGTACGAATCGGCGATCGAAAGCTCACCGGTACCACTTTCATCGGCAACCACCACGGTCAGGCGGTACTGCGTCTGGTCGTAGCTCACGCCCAAGATGCCGCTGCCAGGCTCATGCGCGTTGGGGTTGTACTCACTGATGCCGTAGCGATAGGTGCCCGGTTGCTCGAACGTGAAGGCGTCCTCCACGCCGGGGACGATCTCATCGCCCGCATAGCGCGTGTCGGTGAAGCTGAACTGCGCCGAATTATCGGTTTTCTTGCTGCCGTCGTCGCTCAGAGGCTCGATGGTGTCGGATTGCTTCTCGGGCATGGTCGCCTTCACCACGTCGGCGGGCATCTCTGTGCCATCCTCGTAGGTGCCCACGCCAGGCTCCAGGTTGAAGGTGAACGTGTCGCCTTCCTCCCAGGTGCGCCCATCGATCACTTTGTTGCCCTGCAGCTGGAACTTCGCCGCGCGGAACATGGTGGCCACCGGCTTATAGCTATTGGTCACCGTCGGGTTGTTGTCCTCGACTTCGGCCACAAGATTGCCTTCGCCACCGTCCGTCACGTGAACCGTGACCGTCTTGGACTCGGTGTCGTACGTCCAGCCGACGAGCGAGGTGTCCTTGCCCTGCTCGGTGATGGTGAACTCGTAGTCACCGCCCTTAGTGAAGGTCAGGTTCGCGAAGCTCGCCGTGTCGGTGCCGCCGTTCTTGATGGCGCCGTTCGCACCGGCTATCGTCAGGGTGTCGCCGTCAAACGCGGCGCCGTCCTTGTTATCCTCCGTCACGCCCTCGCGCACGAACTCAGCCTGACCGGCATCCTTGAGTGCCAGGTCGAACTTGTAATCTGCCACGCTGTCATGACCCGTGACCTGCTTGGTCACCTGGATGGCGTTCTTGGCGTCCCCCGAAACATGGGCCGGCATGGTGTTGTACGTATTGGTGAACGCGGCCTCAACGCCTTCAGTAGTGATAGTGCCAGACTTCTGGGCAGCATCAGGCGTGTACCCGGCCGGGATGTCGGTCTCGGTCACGGTGTAGGTCGCGCCCTCCGGCAAGCCGGAGATGACTGCGGTCTGGCCGTGCTTGAGCGTGATGGTATCGCCGCTCTTGACGGCATCCTTGCCCGCTGTGCCCTCGGCGTTATTGATGGCGTACGAACCTGCAAGCTCGTTGCCCGCAACATCCTTGAGATCAATCTTGAAGGTGAATCCCTGATCGGTGTTCACCTCGGTGCCTTGGCCCTCGGTGACCTTAACCGTCTTGGTAATGGTCAGTGCGCCGGTGTTGATCTTGGTTTCGGTGGTGTTGGTCTTGACCTCGGGGTTATTGCCCACCTTCACCAGCGCTTGGTTGTTGACGGTGCCAGCACTCAGCGCATCGGCCGTTACTTGGGCGCTGAAGCTCACCGTGCCGGTTCCACCCGCAGGGACATTGTCAATAGTCCATGTGAGAGTCGTCATTCCCTTGTCGTTCTGCCCAAGCTGGCCGTCTTTAAAGTTGGTAATCTCCAAGCCGACCGGCAACTCATCGGTTACCACGATCGTGGCGGTGCTGTTGGTCGTGTTCTTGTAGTGAATCGTATAGGTAAGCTCGTCGCCCACGAACGCGGTGCCATCGGGGCGCTCGCCCTCATTCTTATTCTCGACGGTCTTCTCGGGAACCACGACGTCCGCGTTGGTCACGGTCTTGGGGTTGTTCTCGCCCACCTTCACCGTAGCGGTATTCGTCACACCGTCAATCGAGGCAGCGGCGTCGTTCACCGTCGCGGTCACTATGATGTCGCCCTCAGCGGCGGCATTCTGCTCGCCCCGGTTCCAAGTGAGCTTCTGACCGTCAACGGACGTCGGCTCAACGCTGGCGCCCTGATACGTCAGGCCGCTCGGCAGCTCGTCGGTCACGCTGACCGTCGCGTTCTGAGCCACGCCGTTCGCATCGATTTGATCGTTCACCCAATGGATCTTGTACGTGACCGTGTCGCCCACGCCCACGAGCTGGCCGTGCCACTCGACGGGTTCAGCTTCAGCAGAGTCGACCGTTGTGACGGTCTTCTCGTCCACCGGCTTCTTATAGGCGTTGGCGAAATCGACAGCCTGCACGGCAGCCTTATCCGCATCGACCGTGGCGCCCGCATCATCGGACAGCTTGGTCAGCGCGGACTCGACCTTGAGCGAGCCGTCGTTGTTGTCGGACACGCTCACCGCAAGCTGGTACTTCGCCTGGGAGTACGTCGTGCCGTACACATTGCCCGACACCTCGGCAATCTCGTAGTAGTAGGTCATGCCGCGGTCGGCCATGCCGTAGGAGATGGTCCCGAAGCTACCGGTATGCGTGGCGCCCTCGCCCTGCGAGTCGCGGTTGATGGTGATGGTCTTCACGTGTGTATCAGCGTTTGCACCCGCAGGCATGGGCACGCCAGCAGCTTCGACAGTGTATTCACCCTGCGCGTTCGTCGCCTTGCCGCCCTGCGGGGTCAGCGTGAAGTCGAAGCGATCAGCGTTGTTCCACGCATCGTTGTCGCGTCCGGTGAAGGTCTTGTTCACCGTGAGCGCCGTCTCGTCGTCGCCGAAGATCACTTCGCCAGCGTTGTAGCTGTTAGTAAACACCGGCGTAGTGGACACGCTGGTGATATCGAGCTGTCCGTCGTAGTTCTCATCGCCCACCGTAACCGTGATGGTCTTGGCGCTGTTGTCGTAGGTCCAACCCTCAGGAACAGTCTGGCCCTCCTGCGCGTTGTCCTCGGTCACGGTGAACTTGTAGGTGCCCGCCTTGGTGAAGGATACGTCGCCGAAGCTCACCGTCTGGCTGGCAGAGCCATTCTCCGTGGCGTCGCTCATCTTGAAGGCCTCGGTGGCCGTCGCGGTCAGCTTGGTATCCTGCGTCCAGTCCGTAATGTCTGTACCCGTGCCAACCTTCACGCCGTCGGCGTTGTTGCTTGCAAGCACTGCCGTGAAGCCGAAGTGCTCATCAGTGTCATGACCGGTCACGGTCTTGGTCACCTCGAGCGCGTTTTTCGCCTCATCAGTCAGTGTTGCCGGGGCCGCCTGGTACTTGTTCGTGAACACAGGGTTGTTGGTGTCAGCTTCCTCGCCACCCTGCGGGGTAACCTTGGTGGTCGCCTCCAGCTGGCCGTTCTGGTTGTCGCTCACCGTGACCGTGATGGTCTTAGCAGCATCGTCGTCCCAGGTCCAGCCTGCACGCGGATCAAGCGTGTTCTCCTTCACGTCGAAGGTGTAGGTGCCCGCCTGGGTGAAGGTCACATCGGCAAAGGTCAGCGTCTTCGAGGCGTCCTTCTCGATATCGCCCGACGTGGCAACCTGGATGCCTTCAACGGGGAAGTTGGCGAGTGTACCCGTATCGCCGCCTGCCACCTGCACGGCATCGGCCGCGCCCTCATCGGTGCGCATCATCGTGAAGCCGAAGCTGCCGTCGGTACCCTTCCACGGAGCACCCGCGACCTGTTTGGTCACCGTGAACGCCGTATCACCCGTCAATACGACAGGCTTGGTGGAGTAGACGTTGGTGAACGCCGCAATGCCCGTGATGCCCTTATCGGACTCGATCTTACTATCGCTGTTGTCGTAGCCAAGAATCTTGGCGCTCATGGTACCGTCGCCATTGTCGGTCACGCGCACACTCACGTAGGCGTTGTGCTGGTCGAACGTCATGCCCGTATCATCGCTTGGCTGCACGCCCGCCGAGAAGTCGGCGTTCGTCTCGTAGATGCGGTACGTGAAGTCCTTCTGCATGACCGGCTGGCCCTGATCGTCCACCAGGTCGCTCTTCTTATAGGTGATCGCACCGAACGTACCGGTGGCCGCATCGCTGCCGGTGCCGCTCAGCGTCACATGGTTGCCACCCTCTGCAGGCATCGGCGCATTCTTGGTATAGGCATCAAGTGCAAAGTAGTAATTCTCGCCATTCTTCCAATCGCGGTTGGCGATGCTCTTCTGCACCTTGATCAGGCTGCTGTCATCAAGTGTCACATCGCCAGCGTTGTAGGTGTTGGTGAAGTACAGAATATCGCCGCTGATAGCTTCGCCCTCGCCCTTCGTGATCTTTGAAGTGCGCGTAAGCTCATTCTGGCCGGCATCAGTAATGGTCACTTCGAGCGTGTACACCGTAGTGTCGCTCGTGAGACCGTTGCCGTTCTTTGCCTGCTCTTTCACCGTGTAGGTGTAGATGCCCGGCGTGGTGTAGTCAAACATGCCGGCATTAAATGTCATGTTGCTGCCCGACATCGGCTTGATGGTGGCGGTATAGGAAAGCCCACCATCCGTGTACGCAATATCGGAGAGCGTGGCGCTCGATTTAAACTCATTAGAGAGTTGCGGGAGCTTGTCCCGGCCATGCGACCACACGCTCGCTTCGGCGCCGTCCTTGGCAGTCATCGATACCTCAAAGACGAACTCATCGCCATCCTTGAAGTCACGGCCGTTGAGCGTCTTGCCGATCTGCGTGGAGCCCGTCACCGTACCGGCGTTATAGCTGTTCTTGAAGTTGAGCTTGCCGGCGATTACCGACTGCTGCGGATCGGAATCGAGCACATAGATTTTCGGTTCGCCGACGCTAAGCGTGCCGGCGGCTTTGTCCTCAGATACCTGGTATTCAACCCGGTAAATCGTCGGGTCGAAGGACACACCCGTAAGCGTCTCACTCGACTGCTGCTCGCGCACGTTGTAGCTGTACGTTCCCGCAGCGGTGAACTCGATGGTGCCGAAATCATAGCTGGCGGTCTGAGTTTCGCCCGATTCGGGTGTCGTCCCGCTGTTTGTAACTGTCACGGCGGGATACTCGTTTTCGCCGACCGTGGTCTGCTCGCTCGCGTCCTCACCCGTTGGCATGGGCAGGTTCTTGCCCTGTCCCACCACGTAGAACGTGAAGTCGCCGTCCTTCATGGGATGCGAGCCGCTCGTGCTGTCGGTGTACGTCTTGGTGCCCGCAAGCTGACCGGCGGTCGTGGAAACTGGCTTGGGCTGGTAGCGGTTCGTGAAGGCGGTGGAGTTGTTCTCACCCTCCGGCTCGCCGCTCTTGTCCTCGCCCGGGGTCACGGAGTCAACATGGAGCTGCCCCTCGCCGTCATCGGTAATTACCACCGTATAGGTGCCCGTGTGACGGTCGAAGGTCATGCCGTTCGTGCCGTCTTCGGGCAGCGCGCCATCCTTGTAGCCCGTCTCGGCGACATTGAACGTGTAGGTGCCCGCCTCGTGGAACGTAAGCTCGCCGAAGTGGAAGCCCAACGCCACGCCGTCCTGCATAAAGCCGGCGTTCGTGCCACCCGCTATAGCGGAAAGTGCGCCCTCGCTGTAGGTAATGGCACCCTCGGTCGGGCTTTCAAGCGCATCCTGCGTGGTCTTGTCCGCGCCGCTCAGTGTGAAGTTGAACCATTCGTTTTCAAGCGAAGAACGGCCGTCGAGCGTCTTGGTGGCGAAGAGCCCGGAGCTTGTCGTACTCGTGAGCGTGGCAGGCTTGGTCTCGTAGCGGTTCGTGAACGCGGCGGCGTTCACCACGCTCTTGTCGGCATCAATCGCACCCTCGACGTTGTTGTCGTAATCGATCGTCACGTCGAGCTGGCCGTCGTAGTTGTTGTCAGTCACATGCACGGTCACCTTGGAGGCATGGCTGTCGTAGGTCCAGCCGGCAGGAACTTCCTGACCTGTCTGAGCGTTATTTTCTATAACGGTGAATTCGTAGTCACCCGTCTTGGTGAAGGTAATGTTGCCCGCACCGAAATCTGCGGTCTTGGTCTGACCTGCCATGAAGTCATCGCTGATGGTGACGGTGCCATCCCACGCTTTGTCAGTACCCTGACCCTCGTAGGTGATGGAGCCATCTTTGATACCGGCTGCGGCATCAGGGCCCGGAACCAGGCTGAACGTGAAGTCAGCCTCAGTATCGCGGCCGGTCACCGTCTTCTGCACCTTCACGGCATTGTTGCCGGAAAGCGTGACGGAGTTTGCCTTATAGGTATTGGTGACCGTGGGGTTGTTGCTGTTGCCCACAAAGGTCGCATGCAATGCGCCGTCATATTCGCCCTGATCGTTCTGTAAGCTTACGCTTACCGTGATGGTGCGCGGATTGGTATCCCACGTCCAACCGTTACGTGCGGTCGGCTCGTTCTCAGCTACCTGGAACGTGTAGGTGCCAGGCTCGGTGAAGAGCACGTCATCGAACGTGAGCTTTTGCGGCTCTTCGATTGCGATGTCGCCCGTCGTGCTCTTATTCATGCCTTCAGCCGGGAACGCTGCAAGCTCGCCTTCACCGGTGCCCGCGACCTTCACGTTGTCCTTGGCACCATCTTCGCTGGTGTTCGTCAGCGTGAAGGTGAAGTTGCCGTTCGCGTCATCCCATGGCGCACCCGTCACTGCCTTGGTAACGGCAAGGGCAGAGTCGCCCGTAAGGACGGCCGGGGTGGGCGTATAGTCGTTCGCGAACGCGACGCCAAGCGTCTCACCGGCAGTCACGGTAGTGCCCTCGCTCGTCACGGTCACGGTCTGGGTGGCAGACGTGCCCTCGGAAACCGGCGAGTCGTCCTTGTCCGCTGTCTGCGTGAGTGTCGCCACGACCTGCAGCTGACCCTGATCGTTCAGCGACACCGTAAGGTCGAGCTGGTAGGTGCTCTTGTCGTAGGTCACACCCGCAAGCCCCTCGCCCTCGGCGGGAACGGCCTCGGAGACAACATAGGAGTATGTCTTACCGATGTCGTCCTGCGTGAAGCTCAGGCTCTTAAGCTTCTCCATGGTATTCGCCACGCCGGAAGCGGCGGCACCGTCATTTTCGAAGCTCGCATCGCTCGGCAGGATATGGTTGTCTGCCTCGCCGGCGTTGACCGTTCCGGAATCCATGCCCTTGATGATGAAGTCGAACTCGCCTGTAGCCATCGGACGGCCGGTGAGGGTCTTGCTCACATTAAGGCCAGCAGCCGCACCCCAGATGGCCGCCTGCGCGTACGCATTGGTAAACGCAGCCTGGTCCGCAACATCGGCATGGGCGCTGTTCTTGTACGCCACCGCGGCGGAAAGCTCGCCGTCGACATCGGTCACCGTGACAGTCACGGTGCAAATATTCTTGTCGTAGGTTACGCCATCGCGGGCAGGATCAGCCGCATCTTCAGAAATATTGAACGTATAGGTGCCCGGGCGGTTAAAGGTCATGTCACCGAAGCTGAACGCCTTTGCCTCGTCCTTGGCACCGCCGCTCACGCTCTGGTGCAGCGTGCCGCCCTCACCCCAGTTGGTGCCCTGAGGCAGCGTCACGTAGCCGGCATCAATGGCACCAGCCGTAGTCAGCGGCGCCGCAGCCGGAACAGTTGAATCGCTTGCCACCGTCTGCACGGGCTGCGTATCGTCTGCGGTCAGCTTGAAGCCGAAGCTCTCGCCTTCAAGCATGTCGCGGCCGGTCATGGTCTTGGTGCCGTGGATCGCATCATTCGCACTGGTGGTGATGGTCACCGGCGTGGGTGTGTAGCTGTTCTTGAAGGTGAGCAGGTTTGCAAGATCGCCCTGCTGCTCATCGCAGGTGACCTCGATTGCCACCGATGCGCCTTCCGCGGTCTTGCTATCCGTCACGGTCACCGTGAGGTTGTGCACCGTAGCGTCATAGGTCATGC
This sequence comes from uncultured Coriobacteriaceae bacterium, assembly GCA_900539675.1. Classification (GTDB taxonomy): domain Bacteria; phylum Actinomycetota; class Coriobacteriia; order Coriobacteriales; family Eggerthellaceae; genus Anaerotardibacter. The sequence continues at coordinate 22,151 of UQDJ01000007.1, forward strand.
CGTTCAGCGTGTAGGTATTCGCTTCTTTGTTGTACGTCGCACCCTGAAGCTGATCGAGCGTCACGTATGCGTCGCCCTGCTTCACGACCTCCTGCACGGTGTAGTGATAGGTATTACCCACCATGCTTGCCGTGATCGGCAGCTGCGGGAACTGGATGACCCCATTGACGCCGCAAGTCACAACGTTGTTATCGGGCAGCGGGGTGTCCACCTCTCCGTTCGCACGGTCAATCTGGAAGTAGAACATACCGTTGCTAAGCGGCTTTGCACCCGAATTGTCCGTGTAGATCTTGGTTCCGCGCGGGCCCCATTGAATCTGCTCGGCGCTGTAGGTGTTCGTGAATGCCGCAGTACCGGATTCAACAGCAACGGGATCCGTATGCGTTACGCCGCCGTCATCGACGCGCTGGTCCATCGCAACCTTGCTCACCTCAAGCGCGCCTTGGCCATCATCCGAAACGGTAACCGTCACACGGTACACCGCCTTCGAGTACGTCATGCCCGGGATAAGATCGGCAGCAGCAGGCACCTGCTCGCTGATCGTGTAGACATAGTTGCCCGGAGACGTGAATTCGATGTTGTCGAAGTTGAAGGGAACAGCCTCTTCCGCCTTGGTGTCGCCCTTATCGTTCAGCGTCACCTCAACGTAGTGCCTACCCTGATCATCGGTCTGCGCGCCGCTGGGCAGCGGGGCATCTTCCGTCGCAATGAGACGGAACGAGAAGGTATCGCTACCAAGCCAGTCGCGACCGGTGAGCGTCTTGGTGCCCTTGAGATTCTCGCTGCCGTTAAGGGTGGCAGGTGTCGCACTATAGTTGTTGGTGAAAGCGGCCGTTGCAGCTTTGCCGGCAGCGATGGCGCCGGTCGCATTCGTGGGTTGTGCGGGATCGCCCGTCGTCGGGGCGGTCTGCGTGAAGCCGGCAGGCATTTCGGCGCCGTCATGCGCCTTTTCGGTTACCGTGTAGCCCATGCCATCGGAAAGCCCGTACACGTGCAGCGTTTCGCCCGCTTTGAGGGTGAAGTCGCCGCCAGTGGCATCAAAGGTGATGTCATCGCCCTGCTGGACGGACTTGGTGCTGCCGTCAGGCTGCTGCTCGTCCTTGAACACCTTGCCGGTGAAGGTAGTCGGATGCTCAGGGTCGCTTGAAGTAGGCGCTCCTGTCAGCTCCAGCGTGAACGGGAAGCTAGCGTCGGGGGCAGTAAGTCCCGCATCAGCCGTCACCGTCTTGGAGATAGCAAGTTCGCCAGCCTGCCCCACACTGAGCTTGCCGTTGTTGCCCTGCCGCGCGATGATCGTAGTGGCCGCCTGTGCGGACGACGTGTCATTCCAGACCGGGGACAGTAGTTCTTTCGCCGTTTCGGTGACGTTGTTCGTCTTATCCTGGTGGAAATCCTGGGCGCGCGTCAGGCGCGGCGTATGCGCGGGCACATAGGCATTGCCCTGGCTATCGTAGTTCACCGAGCCCTGGACGATCGCCAAGCTGTTCCCGGGGAACTTGACAGCTGTCCACTGCTCGGTCGCCACCTGGCCGCTCTTGCCGGTGTAATAGGTATGCTTGTAATAGAAGGTCTTATCGGCAGCGTTCTGGATGTCCTGCCGCTTCGCCGGATTCTGGCAATCCGCATCGGTGTAAATGGTCGTGTTCTGCGCGAAGTAGTAGAAGTTATTGGAATCCGCGGGGTTAAATTCAGCCTTGGCATCACCGTAGTCCTCACCGGACCAGCTGTTAGACAGGAAGGAAACGTTGCCCTCATCGTCTCGATGCTGGTCGGCGTAGGTCTGCAGTGCAGCGAAATCGTCATCGGTCATCGTGCCCTGAGCGGTTCCCGCCGTCAGACTCTCGACCACGCCATCCTTTGGCTGCACGCCGAAGAACACGCGGATGGGCCACGCGTTTGCCACGCTCATCGTGGAGGCGCCCGCTTCGTCGGTATTCACATCGATGCGGCGATGGGGCAAAAGCGATGCGGGGATCTGGACGGTGACCGTATCGCCCTCGGCCAGTGTGCTGCCGTGGGTTACCGTCATGACAAGATTCTCCAGGTTGCCCTCGCCGTAGACGCCGTTGCCGCCGACAGGTGTCGACGTGAAGTAGTAGGTGTCCTTCGCCCCGTCGGTCCTGTGCGACGTGCACGTGTACTCCTGGTGGTTGTACACCACGGTGATGCCACGCGCATCGTCGAGCTGCATGTAGTCGCCCAGCTTGTCCGTGAAGGTCACATAGCCGGAATATTCGGGGGCATCCGTGGTCTCGGTGGCCGAGGCAAGCCCTTCGGAGATCTGCTGCGAGATGTCCTGGAAGATCTGGTTCAGCTCAGTGGAATCCGTTGCCGCCATATAGTAGTTGGAATCGGGCGCACGATTTCCCATATCCCAATATCCGGATTCACCACCCCACGGGGAGCTGCTCGTCGTATGCCAGCCTGTGGAATCGGGATAGTTGCTTGAGACGCTGTGAAGGAAGGCGTTGATATTCTCTTTCTCGGTCGTGTCGATGCGCGCATCGGGGTTGGCGCCGTTCACCACGCCGACACTGTAGACGAGAACGCCCTTGTCCTTCAGGGCCTTGGACTGTTCGGCAGAACCCGTAAGGACCTCGTTTTGCCACTGACCGCTACTGTAGGTGTTGGGCTCGCCGTCGGTGAAGAAAACCACAACTTTGCGGGCACCGTCGCGCGCATCATCCATAGCTTGGTTCGCCGCGCGCAAGCCAGCGTCAGCCTGGGTCGACACACCGCCGCTCTTCAGATTTGCAACGGTCTGCTTGAGCTGATCCGCATTCTGCTCGGTGCAGGGTTGGAGCGTCGAGACGACCTGAGAGTAGTTGACTTGCTGTCTCTGCCCAGATATATACTTGAACTCCATGTCGTTGCCGACCTGGGAGCGGTACTCATCGGCGAACTTCACGATGGAGATGCGATGCTGGGCGTCCGCAGCTGCAGACTTGTTCTGCTCGGCCGTGCTGTCGATGAAGCGGTCGACGGCGTTTTGCAGCGCCTGCAACTTCGTCCCGCCGTTGTACTGGTAGAACTGCTCGCCGCCCCTATCGCTCGCGCTGCTCTTTGGGGTCACCGTGTTCCAGCGCTGGCCGCCCCAGCCGCCACCGCTGTAGTAGCCCCATTGCTGCTGGGTATCGTTCCAGGTAACTTCCTGGTAGTTTGAACCGAACCAGCCTCCTTCTTCGATGTAGTATGTCTGGCTCTTGTCGAGGTCCGGCTCGTAAACCTCGGTATATCTGCTGCCGCCCATGCTCTGGTCCATCGAGCTAGACATATCGAGCACCAGCACGATATCGAGCGGCTGCGAGGTGTAGGTGGTGGTGTTGGATGCCGTCGCCAGGGCGGAAAGGCCCACGAGGAAGCTGGAGTCGGAGCCGTCGCCCTGGTTGAGGTTGACGGTGATCTGCTGCTGACCGCCCGTCTCGGGTTCGGTGTTCTTGAGCGTCACGTTGCCGTCGAACACCGACTTGTCGGTCCAGATGCGGCCGATATTCTCGGTGGACACGTTGCCCTGCTGGTCGGTCAGGAAGGTCTGCCACGAGTCGATGGTGGATTCATCCACCTGCGTGCTCTCATCGCCCGCAGCAAGCTGATTTGAATCGTTAGCGCCAAAGAAAGACGCAACAGATGAGAAAAAACTCTCAATAGGATTTTGGGATGAGGTTTCACTGCCTTCTGCAGCAAAAGCCGTAGTTGGCGATACTACGAATAATGACAGCGTTAGCGCAATAATGCAGGCTGCAACTACTCGTAAAGGCTTATCAGAGAGGCGCCCCCCCGTGAACATGAACCGGCTTCATAAAATGCTCCTCTTCCCGAATCTCCAAATGCCGTGAACCCCCAATGACACCCATATATAAGAGTAGAAAGTGTGTTGTGCTACGTGAGCCGCGTCACACCGTTGAGACATAGATGTCACATTTACATGAGATAAATGCAATTCTACTGACCGAACTTTGATCTCGCAATATTGTTTTTCTGTGAACGGTTGAATTCGTAACCAAATGCAAACAATAGGAATGAATGACAGATAATTTGGTGTTGCCTCAACGAACCGCGATCGATGTCCAAGAAATCTGGGTCACATCAGACAAATAATGAACTTAATAAATAAAAAAGCCACCGAGCAGAATACCCGGTGACCTTGCGTTTCAGTGGTGCGCCGTGAGGGATTCGAACCCCCGACGTACTGATTCGTAGTCAGTCCCTCTATCCAGCTGAGGTAACGGCGCGTTTTCAGCAAGAAATATTCTCTTTGTTTACACCCTTGCTGTCAACACTTTTTTATATTCAATTCCCCATTTTCTTGAGATAGGCATCAAACAGCATCCTAATAAGGGGTATTGGAGCCATGCGACGCACCATTCTGTTTCCCGAGCGCCATTTTGAGTCTCTGCTCATCACACTTTCATCACATTTACTGTCATTTACCAGCTTGACTGTTGCCACCTTGATGCCATTGCTTACAATCTAATGTGCTTCATTTTGAGGCATCGATGGTGCTCCCATCGTTTTTATGACGTTCGAAGGAAGGACATTACTTGAAGGTTCGAAAATCGAAACCTCACAGTAACTAACCTTCGACCCCTTCACTTTCGCATTCTCTTTGCGCGTGTTGGCGGTCGAAGGCAGACCGCAACACGATAAGACCATCTTCGTGGGCATACCTTACGTGTGCGTTTTGGCACTTGTGCGCCTTTATAGGGCTCGCATGTACCAGTACGCCACTGTAAGAATTGCGGACAGAGCCACCATGCGCTATGTCTTCGCCCACCAGATGCGACGATACGCGCAAGGGGAGACTATGCTCTATTTATCACAGATGCTCGGCGAACCAGTAGTAGATGCCAATGGCGAAAAGATTGGCTCTATTTCCGACTTAGCCATTCAAACTGGCGAAGTATTCCCGCGCATTACCAGCTTGGCTTTCTTAGGCCCTGGTAAAACCCCTTTCATGATTTCTTGGCGCAAGTACGTTGACGGCTTTTCTGAGGATGGCGGCATTCGCCTCAAGGTTGATCGTACTGCTATTCGATTTAGCTACCTGCAGCCGGCAGAAGTGCTGCTTGCACGCGACCTGTTAAATCGCCAAATCGTTGATACGCAGGGCATGAAGGTTGTTCGCGTAAACGACCTCAAGCTTTCCATTTCTGGGACCCAGCTGCGTTTGCTTGGTGCAGAAGTGGGCATGCGCGGCATTTTGCGCGGATTGGCGCCTTGGGTTGAACGAGCTGTGTGCTCCATTGCCAAATCATTCAAACACCCTATCCATGAAAAGCTTATCGCTTGGAATTATATGGACTTGCTGGATCGCGACCTGTCCAAGGTACAGCTTTCCGTGTCGCACACGCGCTTGGAAGAATTGCACCCCGCAGACGTCGCCGACATCTTAGAGCAGCTTGACCCCAAGCAGCGCGCTAACGTATTTCAGCACTTGGACGACGCGCAGGCAGGCGATGCCATTTCCGAAATGGAAGACGAACTGCAGGCAGACATTATTGGCGGCTTGGATGAAAAGCGTGCCAGTCGCTTGCTGGGCGACATGGACCCAGACGACGCTGCCGATATTGTGCGCGACCTGCCTTACGACAAGGCTGAAACGCTGTTGCGCCTGATGGGTGTTGAAAACGCTGCCGAAATTCGTCAGCTTCTAGGGTATAAGGAAGATACCGCCGGCGGCCTTATGACCACTCAGTACGTGGCGATGCACACCGACGATACAGTAGAAGAAACCACTGAATACCTGCGTGACCTGCCCGATGACTACCCCACCGTGAACTACGTCTACGTCCTAGACGAATACGACAAGCTGGTGGGAGTGCTGTCTTTGCGCACCTTAGTGCTAGCCCCGGGCGATGCACCGTTGAAGTCCATCATGTATGACGAGCTTATCACCTCTCTTCCAGAAACTCCCGAAGACGAAGTGGTTTCCGACATTTCCAAGTACGACCTTCTGGCCATGCCCGTTGTGGACGAAGCCGGCAAGCTGCTAGGTATTGTCACCGTTGACGACGCCATGGAAGTTTACGAAGACGATGCCGAAGAAACAAAATCACGCTGGGTATGGAGCCAGTTCTTTATCACGCTGGTCATTTTCCTGGTGCTGCTGATTCCCTATACCTTTGCCATTGTTCAGATTTTCGGTGCCCATCAAGGCTAGTAAGCGGTGATGTGAATGACAGAACTGAAACGCACCGAAGAAGAACTTGCCGCTTTGCCGGCATCGGGCGGCAAGCCAGCTTCTTCCACCGCATCCGATAATGAAAAGAAGCGCCCACGCGCGCTTTTAATACTTGCTGCCATGGGTCCAGGCGTGGTTACTGCTATGGCAGGCAACGATGCCGGTGGCATTTCCACCTATTCCACCGTTGGTGCCAAGTTTGGCTATATGACGCTGTGGGTAATTCCTATCATGTGCATCCTGCTCGTTGTGGTACAAACCACCGCAACCCGCATGGGGATTGTTACCGGCAAGGGCTTTTCTGCCCTCATTCGCGAGCGCTTTGGCATTCGCCTTACCGCTCTGGCCATGTTGGCGCTTTTGATTGGCAACATTGCTACGACATTTTCCGAATTTGCCGGCATTGCTTCTGGTATGGAAATGTTTGGCGTACCCCGCTGGATATCGATTCCCATAGCTGCGGCTGCTGTGTGGGGCCTTGTTGTGGGCGGGAGCTACAAACGCGTGCAAAACATATTCTTGGCGCTTTCATGTGTATTTGCCACCTATATTGTTGCTGCCATTCTGGCACAACCCAATTGGAATTTTGCGCTGATGCATACCATAGTGCCCCAGGGCAGCTCCGATTTGAGTTTCCTTTCACTGACAGTAGCCATGGTGGGCACCACTATTGCGCCTTGGATGATGTTTTTCACCCAGAGCAATGTGGTGGAAAAAGGCGCCCATATTAAAGACATGCCTTATCAGCGCATTGATGCCATAACGGGAGCAGTGGTGGGCTGTATTGTTGCATGGTTTATCGTGGTAACTACTGGCACCGTCTTGTACCCTCAGGGCATCGAAGTGGATAGCGCCGAAGCAGCTGCAGCGGCCCTGGCTCCCTTTGCGGGACACTATGCCGAAGCGCTGTTTGCCGTCGGCCTTGTTGCTGCAAGCCTGTTAGCGGCCTGCGTATTGCCCCTTACCACTTCGTTTGTAATCTGCGAAGCCTTCGGCTGGGAAGCAGGTGTGTCCTTCACATGGAAGGAAGCCCCCACATTTAAAGGCATTGTGACCTTTATCATTTGTCTTTCCGCCCTTGTCATTTTGGTTCCTGGACTCAATTTGATGGGCATCATGCTTACGGCTCAATTTGTAAATGGTGTTATTTTGCCCATTTTGCTGATTTTTATGGCTATCATCTGCACTGATAAACACGTCATGGGCAAATACTGTGCACCTCTGGTGACACGCATTTTGCTCTACATCACCATCGGCGTAGTGGGTTTGCTCTCCATTGCCTGTTTGGTGATGCAGATACTAGGAATAGGCTAATGGATACCAAACAAGACGAAACGCATCTGCAAGCTGAGAGCACCCCTGCAAGCCCACAAATTCCCACAATCCCCGCAAGTAGCCAAGAAGGTACGTCTCTTTCTGCCAATCAAACAAAGCGCAATGAACTGCGCGCAAAAGCAAAGCGTATTCGCTCTGAAATGCCTGCACCTTATCGCGCTCATAAAAGTGCTGAAATATGCAAGCAGCTTGAACAGGCGCTCACCTTTACCTTAGGCCTTACCAACACCTCCCCCGCAGCATGCACCATTGGTGTATATGCTGCCTTTCCTGAGGAAGTTGATCTGGATGATTTTATTCAATACGCCTACAACCTTGGCTGTCGGATAGCCTTCCCCTGCATGGTGCGCGATGCGCATGGCATTGACGATGCGCCTCATCGCCTGCCGAAAAACATCGCCCACCATACCACGCAACAGACTATGGAAATGCGCGTTGTCATGGCCGATCAGTACAGGTCCAAGCAAGTCCCCTTCTTAAATCATCCTCTCAAGCGATACACTCACAATCATGAAGATTTGAACGCCTACCCCTATGTGGCAGCGGACGAATTAACCATGCTTGTAGTGCCGGTGGTGGGCTTTGACACACACGGAAACCGCCTCGGATATGGCGCAGGAAACTATGATCGCTACTTGACACAAGTTCCTAAAGAGTGTCGGATAGTTGGCGTTGCCTTTGCCGAGCAAGCTGTTGATGATATTCCCACTGAAGATCACGATGTGGCACTGGCAATTATTTCGCTCTAAACAAACAGGCTTCCCGAAGGAAGCCTGTTACAGAAGCCTGTTAGCCTGTTATAGAAGCCCGCTATAGAAACCTGTTACGGCATCTTTTCGCATTGTCTTGTTCGAATGGTTAGCGTTCATATTTCTTGGTCACAATCACGCGAGCAACCAATACGCAAATTACCATCACAACCAAACCACCCACAAGCGAAGGCCACGGAGAACCAGTAAAACCAGCTACCAAATAACCAACAAAGCAGATGATGGCGATCGTCGTTGCGTACGGCAACTGGGTAGACACATGGCGCAAGTGATTGCAGTTTGCACCGGCAGACGAAAGAATGGTGGTGTCGGAAATGGGAGACACGTGGTCGCCATATACCGCACCGGCCAGAGTTGCTCCGATCGTAACCAAGAACAACGGATCGGATGGATCAAAAATGCCAATGACAATGGGCAGAATCAAAGCAATCGTGCCCCACGACGTACCCATAGCAAATCCGATAAAGCCTGCAACAATAAAAATGACGGCAGGCAGCAGCGTTAAAGCAAAACCGATGCTGGTCAAGAAGGTGGAAACAAATTCGCCAGTACCCAGCATATAACGGCAACATCCACCCAAGCTCCACGCCAGCACCAAGATCATGATAGCGCCCACCATGGAGCGAACACCTTCTGACATGCCTTCGGTATAGCCTGTCAACGTGGTCAACTTACGCGGAATGTACATAGCCATGGATACCAGGAGAGCCACTGTTGCACCAATGCACAAGCCCGATACTGGATCCACGCCAACAGCGTCTGCAAATTCTGCACCGTTAAAGAAGCCGCCCACATACAGCATGCCAAAAATCGAAAAGATAATAAGTACCACGATAGGTACTACCAGGTCGAACACCCTGCCTTTTGGCGAAACCGGAATGCCCTTAAATTCTTCTACTGCCTTTGCAGCATGAACGTCATCGGTTTCTGCAACTACCGGCAATACTTCCTTTTCAACTGCCTTTTCACCGCGCTCAGCAATGGCGGCCATGGGGGTATTCGGTTTAATCACCGGAGCAAACTCGTGCGCTTCTACCGCACGCTGCGCTTTGCCCATGTTGAAGAAGTCTTTGCCAACGGCGCACATTACCACAACAAAAATGATGGTAATAATGGCGTAGAAGTTATACGGGATGGAAGCGACAAAGGTATTAAAGCCGTCATCACCTAAATAGCCACCAACAGCAACCGCCCACGAAGAAACAGGCGCAATAATGCAAGTTGGGGCCGCCGTTGAGTCAATGATCCAAGCTAACTTTTCATGGCTGATACGGAATTTGTCGGTTACTGGACCCATAACAGCACCAACCGTTAAGCAATTAAAATAGTCGTCAATAAATACAACCAGGCCCAAGATGGCTGTCATTACCGAAGCCATACGGGCACTCTTAATGTGCTTGGCTGCCCATTCTGCATAGGCGCGCGAACCACCAGCGATAGCTATCACCGCGACCAGCGCACCCAATAATGCAAGGAATAGAATCAGCGCCCCATTTGAAGCAATTTGCTGCGCCATGATAGCGGGGATCATGGTGAATGCTGAGATGAGCTGGTCAAAACCTACACCTTCCAAGGTGAACTCATAAATGACCAGACCAGAGAACACACCCACCAAAAGAGACGAGTACACTTCTTTGGTAATAAGCGCCAGGCCAAGCGCCAGAAGCGGTGGAATGATAGACCACGCACCCGTCGAGATTAACTCGAAGCCTTCCATTTATACTCCTTGTCCGCATCTGCGATTGTGGTGGTGCTTGAGCTCGCACAAACACCGCATTTGCGCCAGCACAAACCCTCGCAGATTATTACTAGATGGATTATAGGAGAGCTGATTCAATACACAATAAGTAATATGGCTGTGCGGCGCATACTTTGTTAAGCTGAACACAAATATCGGCTACCGGACACCGATGCAATTCCTTTAATGGAAACATTAAACCTTTAAGGAAGCATCAAAGCGCCAATCGCCATCAAGGGAAACGAGGGAGATTATGAAACTGGGATTTATTGGATGCGGCAACATGGCCAAAGCCATCATGAAAGGCATTCTTTCAAGCAAGCTAGTACCCGCTAGCGATATCTGGGGCTCAAACGCCACCGAAGCACACGCTAAAGCAGTGGCCGAGGAATTCGGAATTCACACCACCACTAATAATAAAGAAGTGGTAGCGGCAAGCGACATTGTGTTTTTAAGCGTAAAGCCCTACCAATACGCCGATGTCATCGCTGAAATCAAAGATGACATGCGCACCGACCACATCATTGTTACCGTTGCTCCCGGCAAGACCATTGCGTGGCTTGGAGAAGCTTTTGGCAAACCCACCAAGATCATCCGCACCACGCCTAATACCCCGGCCCTCGTCAATGAAGGCTTAACCGCCTACCACGCAAACGAACTCGTAACTGAAGAAGAAAGAGCCTATGTGGTAAGCCTGCTTGGAAGCTTTGGCAAAGTTGTGGAACTCAAAGAATCCTTGCTGGATGTTTCTGCCACCGTTGGCGGCTGTTCGCCTGCTTATGTATATATGTTTATCGAAGCTATGGCAGATGCTGGGGTAGCAGAGGGATTGCCGCGCGCTCAAGCTTACGACATCGCCGCGCAGGCCGTACTGGGTGCTGCCAAAATGGTGCTGGAAACCGGCAAACACCCCGGAGAGCTAAAAGACCAGGTAACGTCGCCTTCAGGTTCCACCATCGAAGGCGTAGAAGCGCTGGAACAAGGAGGCTTCCGCGGTACCGTTATAGGAGCACTGCGCACCGCTGTTCGCAAGTCGCGCACCATGTAAAACCAAGCATTCAGCTTCGTAACAATACATAAACGCTCATCATCGGGGGTTGTCAGGCTGCTTGACAACCCCCTCTCTCTTACTACAATCTTCATTAGCACTCTAGGGATTAGAGTGCTAATTATTGTCCTCGACCATACATGCGGGTTCGGGTCCATTCGCCTCCAACCCCGAAAGAAGGCTTTGTTTCATGAAGAAATTCAAAACCGAAAGCAAAAAGCTGCTCGATCTGATGATCAACTCCATCTATACCAATCAGGAAATTTTTCTGCGTGAATTAATTTCTAATGCGTCCGATGCAGTGGACAAGCTCTATTTCAAAGGCCTCACTGATGCATCTTTAGGTATCGCGAAAAGCGATCTGTTCATCAAGGTTGGCTTCGACAAGGATGCCCGCACTATATCTGTTGCAGATACCGGCATTGGCATGAGCAAGGACGAACTTGAAACAAACCTGGGCACCATCGCCCATTCTGACAGTTTCAACTTTAAGGCCGAAAACGCCGAAAAGCAGGGCGACGATGTAGACATCATTGGCCAGTTTGGCGTTGGTTTCTATTCTTCTTTCATGGTAGCTAAACAGGTAACGGTAGTATCGCGTGCTTTCGGCAGCGATGAAGTATGGGCTTGGGAAAGCGACGGCATTGAGGGCTACACCATTTCGCAAGCAACTCCCGAACAAGCCGTACTGTTGCTGACCGATCACGGCACCACCGTGGTGCTTCACTTAAAAGACAATACCGAAGAAGAGCCCTACGATCATTTCTTAGATCAGTACGAACTGCAATCCCTTATTAAGCAGTACAGCAACTATGTTCGCTACCCCATTATCATGACGGTCGAAACGCAGCAGCAAAAGCCAAAGCCAGAAGATGCTGGCGATGACTACAAGCCAGAATTCGAAACGGTGCGCGAAGAGAAAACCATCAATTCGATGATTCCTATCTGGAAGCGCCGCAAGTCAGAAGTAACCCAGGAAGACTACAACGAATTCTACAAGTCGGATTTCCACGATTTTGCCGACCCGATGGATACCATCACGGTTCATGCAGAAGGCACCCTCACCTACGATGCCCTGCTGTTTATCCCCAGCCGCCCACCGTATGACTTCTATACCAAGGATTATGAAAAGGGCTTAGCGCTCTACAGCTCAAACGTTCTTATCCAGGAAAAATGCGCCGAGCTGCTGCCCGACTATTACAGCTTTGTTCGTGGTGTCGTAGACAGCCAAGACTTATCGCTCAACATTTCTCGCGAAACACTGCAGCATAACAGCCAGCTGCGCGCCATCGCCAACAAGGTAGAAAAGAAGATCACCGGCGAATTGGAGAAGATGCTCAAAAACGATCGCGAAAAGTATGAGAAGTTCTTCGAAAACTTTGGTCGTAACCTTAAGTTTGGCATCTACACCAGCTATGGCGCAAAGAAGGATACCTTAGGCGATTTGCTTTTGTACTATTCCGCAAAAGACAAGAAGATGATCACCCTCAAGGAATACGTTGAGGCCATGCCCGAGGATCAAAAGTCTATCTTCTACGCAACTGGTGAAACGGTGGAGCGCTTGGCTAATCGCCCGATTGTGACGTCTGTTCTGAGCAAGGGCTACGACGTACTGTTGTGCCCGCAGGATGTTGATGAATTCTGCTTGATGTCCATGGGCGAATGGGAAGAAAAGCAGTTCAAGAATGTTGCCGGTGGCGATCTGGGCCTGGAAACCGAAGATGAAAAGAACGCTGCTGAAGAGATTACCAAGGAAAACGAAGATCTGTTCAACGCTATGAAGGACGCCCTTGATGGCAAGGTGAAGCGCGTAGCAGTTTCCGCTCGCCTGACCGACACCCCTTCATGCGTCACCGCTGAAGGCCCCATTACTTTGGAAATGGAAAAGATTTTAGGTCAAGGCCCTGACGGCGAACACATCAAGAGCGACCGCGTTTTGGAATTAAACGCTCAGCATCCGGTCTTTAAGGCACTGCAGAAAGCCTTTGAGGCAAAGGATGACGAAAAGGTAAAGTCGTACGCTCGCGTTCTGTACGATCAGGCCTTGATCACCGAAGGTTTGCCCATTGATGACCCAGTGGCTTACACCCAGGCGGTATATAAGTTCATGGTGTAAACATCCAGAGCGCCACCTAAAAGCGGCTCTGTGACCGCTTTTATATCTCACAAGGGACCATCTGCAATGCGTCATTTGCAATGCAGGTGGTTTCTTTTTTATTTATGCGGCAAGTACCATAAAAGATTTTTATTACCTAGTTTCACTGCAGCCCAACGCGCACATGTTACTTATTTAGTAACTAACGACACGAAACTCATCCTTCATTCACCTGTAGCAGCCCTTACCCCAGAAGCAGCCATAAAACTCTTAGATGAATAAGGATTATTTACTATTGAGAATGTTTGTATCAAACATTCTTGGCTACTATTTAATGGTGCGAACAACAGAGGGTATTTTGTTTTGAGCAACCTTTATAAGATAGAAAAGACTGATTTGGGGCTATAGGCGCATAGGCTATACGCATTAGAGTTACTCTTTGAAACTCAAAATGCTTATCTGACCGTTAGTCCCCCCTTGGGGTGCATATCCCTTCGGTGTTGGAAAGATAAGACCCTTCGGGGTCTTATCTTTTATCGCAGCACCACGCGCAGGCATATTTTCACTTGCTCAGCGATAATAATCATGAGGGTAATTCATAAACTTACGGAGGGATTCACGATGGACCAGATAGAGACCAAGCACTCTGAGCTACTAACCATGTTGGGCGATATTGTCCAAATAGGCATCGTTGTTGAAGACCTGGAAAAAGCTAAAGCCGGCATGAAGAAAATCTTCGGCCTTGAACCTGATACCGAAAGCGACAGCCTTTACAAGCAAACGTGGTATCGAGGGACAATCATAGATGCACCCGTAAAAGCAGCCTTCTATAACCACTTCAATATTCAGCTTGAATTCCTTCAGCCTGTAGGCGACACGGATACCATATGGCACGATTATCTAGATGAAGGATTTCGCCCCCATGGGCACGCCTTGCATCATATCCGCTTCGATGTTGAAGACAACGATAAGGTTACCCAAGCACTGGCAAATATCGGTGTCGAAAAATACATGGAAGGAAAATCGCTCGTGGACCCAACCGCTACCTTTACCTACTACGATTCCGTCAAAGAAGTGGGCTTCATTATCGAAGCGGTAACAAAGTCTAAAGCATAAAAGGGTGCAACTGGTTTTACTGATTTAACTAGCATTACTGAATCAACTGATATCACTGATCTAACTGGCTTACTGAGTTTCCTGACATTACTGACTGAACTGATTTGGTGATTTAGCCGGCTTACTAATCTCCCTGGCATTACTTCTTGTGATGGTTCATGCCACTGCGGATCGATTCGCGAACAATGTCTTGGGTCGATGCCACAAAGTCAGCAATCAAGCTGGTAAGCACTTCTTGGATGCTATCGCGCATAGGCTTATCAAGATCGTGCAGCATGCGGATGGTGCCCGGCGTGTTGTGCCACAACCCAGAAGCCAATTCTTCAACCGAATTATGAGGGCTAGCGTATTCCATTATGCCGAAGAGTACGCTTAAGAAGGTCATACGGTCTTCGAGCGACAAATTTGCCAACCATGTATTAAAAGCGCGATCGTTGATACGCGTTAAGGGATGTTCGCCACGACTCCATTCGAACTCATCGCCAGCAACAACCCATGAAAAGGGCATATGCTGCATAACGCCCCGTTCGGTCGAGCGCACCACCAAGGGCACTGCTTCGCTATTAAACAGCATGCCAAAGACCGAATACGATGGCACCACCTTCGTACAGCACTCCAATAGCGCACGTTTGTCGGGACGTTGCTTAACTTCTTCCATAAACGAAGGAGTAAGCCCGGGGCCGTCGAAGTTATACAAGCGCACCAGCTGATCAGAATATCCACCCGACATGGACAACCCAGCATACAACGCCAAATTGCCGCCCTTGGAATGCCCACCCAAACGGACAATGGGCAAGAAAGGTTGCCAGTTTCCCTGTTCTGCTGCACGGCACCAATGTCGAACAGTGTTCCATGCCCACTTGCCCGCTTCGGTCTGTGCAGCAGT
The DNA here is from genome assembly GCA_900539675.1 of uncultured Coriobacteriaceae bacterium. GTDB lineage: Bacteria > Actinomycetota > Coriobacteriia > Coriobacteriales > Eggerthellaceae > Anaerotardibacter. The sequence continues at coordinate 37,320 of UQDJ01000007.1, forward strand.
TTTCTCCAACACCGCCATGGCCAAATTCTCTTCCCAGCCAGTAATGGTGTTGTCGGTACCACGAAACGAAAGAAAGAGCGAACCATCGGGTACATGCAAGCAGCAAGCAGCGAACTGTCCATAATCGTGCGTATTGAGCACCGACACCGCATCGGACACGCGCAAGCTGGCATAACGAGGATTCGCCAACAGAGCATCACGAAACCGTGGTGCCCACTCATCAAACCAAAATAAATTAGACAAGCGCTCGGGTGAAAGCGTACCTAGAGCTTGCGCCAGCAGCACCGCACGCGACGACTGACTGGCAGGCGTGTTTTCGAACAGAAAATAGGAGCACAGCGAACACACAAATGCGTCCAGCATGCCAAACGGCTTTTCGATGAACGATTCATGCGTGTGATTAATGTAGTCAATGATGTTCGCCATGGCACTAGATTAGCAAATTGAAAGCCTTAACCTGCGTGAGCGCTACCGTTCGCGTCCAGTGAAAACGCACGCTATATAGGTCGTCACGCAGATGCTCGCAAAGTTATTTTTCGTCTTTATAAAAGCCGCCGTTTGCCTTGTATACTTCCAGTTCCCATTGACGGCGATGGCTGTTTGCCACCGTATCTAAGATGAGACCCGTTGCAAACGAAAGCGCACCACAGCCCGCCAACGCAATAGAACCTAGCATCGTAGGGATGCGCGGCACCAAACCAGTTTGTACGTATTCCATAATCACGGGAACCGCTGCAATAACGGCGCAGATAATAAACAGCAGCGCCAACCAGCCAAAGAATGCCAGCGGACGATAGTCCTTGAACAGAGCGGTAATAGCTTTTAACACCTTCGCACCATCGCCAAAGGTGGATAGCTTGGAATAGCTGCCTTCGGGACGATCACGATAATCAATTGGCACATCTACAATGCGCCAGCGCTTATCGACCGCATGAATAGAAATTTCGGTTTCAATCTGGAAGCCCTCAGACATGACAGGCATCGTTTTCACGAACAGGCGATTGAAAGCACGGTATCCCGTCATAACATCTTCGAACGCATAGCCATAGATGTGCTTGATAAGCCAGCGAACCAAATTGTTGCCAAACCCATGGAAAGCACGGTCGTTTTCTTCGCCATACGAACCATTGGAAAGACGATCGCCCACCGTCATATCAGCTTCGCCATCCATCAGAGGCCGTAGAAGTTCTGGGGCAGCTTCCGCCGGATAGGTATCATCGCCATCTACCATGATGTAATAGTCCGCATCGATATCGCGAAACATGCTGCGCACCACGTTGCCCTTGCCCTGACGACCCTCGAAGCGCACGATAGCACCGTGTTCGCGAGCAATTTCAGATGTCCTATCCTTGGAATTGTTGTCATAGACGTAGATATCGGCATCGGGCAAAACGCGCTTGAAATCATCAACGACTTTGCCAATGGTAATTTCTTCGTTGTAGCAAGGTATTAATACAGCAACCTTGTTCGCCATCAGTGAGCTCCTTGGATAGGGATTTGCATAGTGCGCCTTAAGTGCGCATTTCATCTCGACCATTAAGTGTATCGTTTATTGTGCAATGGAACCAATAGCAATACATCTCACAAAAAACTTCTCACATACCCCGTCTTGCATACATTCCCCACGGACACTTCCCCACTCGCGCTAAAAGCGGACCGCAGAGCACTAACACTTCTCAAACGAGCCTCATTACCCAGCAATACGTCTGGTGCGAATAGTTAGTACGTATAGTGAACATGTAATGATTCAGACCGCACAGCACGATTGACATTTCTATGTCCCACTCATTTACCGGTGATTTATAGACCGTAGCACCTTATCGATGATAAAATGAACCTAGATTACAAGGCAAAGGGAGGCCTTGACATAGATCCTGGAAAGTATGGGTAACCAGGAGAAAGAGGGGCGATACTCATGAAACAATATAAGCGCATATTTGCAGCTCTCGATGGTAGCACCACCCAAGAAGAAGTGGCTCAGCGTGCCATCCAAGTAGCAGCTCTGAACCATGCTGAACTGATGTTTGGTCACGTTATCGATTCGGTACCCGATTCGCTTACCGGCACTGATTATCAGGAACTTGCTGACACTATCAAAAAGCGCCTGGAAGATTCCTTAGGCGATATCTTCACTGATGCTCGCAATAATCCTGATATTCCTTCCATCGAAGTAGTAGTTAAGGTTGGCCGTATTCAGGAAACCATCCACAACCTGATGATCAAGCCGTTTGAACCCGACCTGGTTATCTGCGGTGAGCGCGGTCTGTCCAACATCACCTATGTATTTGTTGGCAGTGTTTCCACCTACCTGATTCGTAATGTTCGTTGCGACGTTTTGGTGGTAAAGCAGGACTAATACCGTCGTGCAGGGCTACTACCGTCGGATTCAAGACTAGTAGTGCAAGACTAGTAGTGCCGGGTTAAACCTGGACCGAAAGCACTGGCACCACCTAGTACCTTGTCAGGATATAGTTGTTACCTTTCGTCCGTATATAACCATCCGTTTTCGGTGCCACGTGCTTTATATACCCCTCCTGCTAAGGCTCCCTTGCAGGAGGGGTTCTTTTATGCCGTCGCGCTGACATGTCACCACGCCGGCATGTTGCCGTATAGAGTCATGCCGTCGTAAAGGCATATTGGCGTGCAGGCTGCCATCACGCTGGTATGGCATCCCCCGCTGACAGCCACCACACCAACATTCCCCACACTTAACAACGCCCGCGTTTCCCTTTTGCGGTTCTCGCTCCCTTGGTTGCCCCTTTGACGGTTCTCGCGCTTTATGTGCATGCTCTGACCAAAAAGCGGCAGTACGGTACAATTGATTCTGGATTTTATTCACCTATCAGAAAGGTGCTTGTATGCTGCACGACCATTACGATTACCTAATCGTTGGTGCAGGTATCACCTCTGCAGTGTTTGCTCACGAAGCAGCGCTCCAGGACAAAACCTGCTTAGTTATTGACCGCCGCGACCATATTGCGGGCAACATCTACACGGCAAACCAACGTGGCATCAATGTTCATGCGTATGGCGCTCACATCTTCCATACCTCTCTCAAACCGGTATGGGATTACGTGAACCGTTTCGCCGAGTTCAATAACTACATCAACAGCCCTGTGGCACGCTTCCATGACGAGCTTTATAACTTGCCCTTCAACATGAACACCTTCTCCAAGATGTGGGGTGTTGTCACACCAGCCGAAGCCAAGGCAAAGATTGAAGAGCAGAAGGCGGCTGAAGGCATTACCGACCCGAAGAACCTGGAAGAACAGGCACTTTCTCTGGTTGGTCGCGACATCTTCGAAAAGCTGGTTAAGGAATACACCGAAAAGCAGTGGGGCCGCGATTGCAAGGATTTGCCGGCATCCATCATTAAGCGCCTGCCAGTTCGCTTTATCTATGACAACAACTACTTTAACGATCGCTACCAGGGCATTCCTATTGGCGGTTATTCCGCAATGGTCCAGCGCATGTTTGGTCATACCGAAATTCTGCTGAAGACCGAATATCGCGATTTCATTGCGGCGTATCCCAACATTGCTGATCGCATTATTTACTGCGGCCCTATCGATGAGTTCTACGACTACAAGCTGGGCACGCTGGAATATCGTTCTTTGCGTTTCGAATCTGAATTGGTTGAGTGCGAAAACTGGCAGGGCAATGCTGTGGTGAACTACACCTCTCACGAAGTACCCTGGACACGCATCATCGAACACAAGCATTTCGAGTTTGGCAAGGATGCAGAAGGCAACGATATTCCCGTATCCATCATTACTCGCGAATATCCTGCCGACTGGAAGCCGGGCGATGAGCCATACTATCCCATCAATGATGAGCGCAACACGAAGCTCTATGAACAATATGCCGAACTGGCCAAACAGGAAGGCAACGTGGTATTTGCTGGCCGTTTGGGCGGATACAAATATTACGACATGGATAAGGCAATCGATGCCGCCTTCGATTTGGTTCAATCTGAACTGGGCTTGAACGTGCGCCTGAATATGATTGTTCGCGGCGAAGCATAAAAGTCATTAAGCGCAATCAGTCAGCCTTTATCGCGCCAGCATTCAACTTCGCTTATATAAAAAGCACTACTCCGTTGGATCACAAATCCAGCGGAGTAGTTTGTTTTTGGCGGCATATTCTGTTATGGTAGCTTGGCGAATTACTAGTAACTTTACCGTCGACCAGCAGTTGAGCCAATTACTAGGAGTCTGTTCACTTGCTAGTAGCTTAAGTCGCCTGCTAACAGCTTGACCGCTAGCGGCGCAGCATGCGATATCCCACACCCACGTGTGTTTGGATGTAGCGCGGGTTAGCGGGATCTTCTTCAATCTTCTTGCGCAGTGTTGCCATAAATACACGCAGCGATGCCTTATCGTGTGCCAAAGAAGAGCCCCAGATTTCCTTGAGAATGAAATTGTGCGTCAAAACCTTATCGGTGTTCTGAGCCAATAAGCACAACAGCTTATATTCCATCGGCGTCAGATGGACTTCTTTGTCGCCCACGAACACTTCGTTCGTAGCATAGTTAATAACCAGATCACCATTCTCATAGCGCTGGGCATCCTGAGAAGCCTTGTTGGCTTCTTCCTTATGACGCAAAGCCACGCGAACGCGAGCCAGCAATTCCTCAACCGAAAACGGCTTAACCAGATAATCGTCAGCACCAGCATCAAGCGCGCCAATTTTATCCGCATCGTCAAAGCGCGCCGAAACCACAATAATGGGCACACTAGACCAAGTGCGTACACGCTCAATAAGCTCCACGCCATCCATATCGGGTAGACCTAAATCCAGCAAGATAACGTCAGGCATCTTCTTCAGCATCTCTTGCAAAGCATCGGTTGCTGAAGCCACGCAGACACATTGATAACCCTTTAAATCAAGAGCCATGGAAACGAGAGAGCGGATGGCATCGTCATCTTCGACGAGCAGCACCGTAGTATCACTTTGTTTAAGATTCGTCATAGAGAAGCGTCCTAATTCTTATTGTTCTACCGTTTCATTATGACTCATGTCCACTTCAGCCTTGGGCAGGGTGAACCAAAACACACAACCGTGCGGTTTTGCCGGATGAACACCAATCTTGCCACCGTGTTCTTCCACAATGGATTTACACAACGCCAGACCGATGCCCATGCCTCTTCTGCGATCAGCAGAACCTTCGATGCCGTTATAGAACATATCGAACACGCGGTTTTCTTCGCCTGGGTGCAAACCTGGACCGTTGTCCGTCACGCTCACACGGATAAAGCCATCGCCTTCATCCACCGTGTCGATAGAAATCTTGGAACCTTCCGGCGTGTAATCGACAGCGTTGTTGATCAGGTTTACCACCACCTGCAAGATAAGGCGTACGTCCATCTTTGCCATAAGCAGCGTGTTATCGCTGTTCACCTTCACGTCGTAGTCTGCAATTCGACGGTTGGCATGGCGCAGCGCTTCTTCAATAACTTCGCTGATCATTTCGGGCTGAATCTTCAAATTTAAGCGGCCCTCATCGGCACGTGTAATAGAAAGCAGATTTTCAACCAGGGCACGCAGCCAAACAGCGTCGTTGTAGATGTCCTGATACAGATGCTGCTTCGTATCTTCTGGCAACTTATCAGATGCCGTAATAAGCATGTCAGCATCGCCTGAAATCGACGTTAAAGGCGTGCGCAAGTCGTGACTGATAGAGCGCAGCAAGTTTGAACGCAACGATTCGGTTTTTACTCGAAGCTCAATTGCCTGGCGCTCCTTGGCATATACAATCTGGTCGCCCGTGCGGCCTGCCGCTTCGACCAAGGCGTAGAGCAAGTTCTTTTCAAAGGGCCCCAGCTCGTCTTCATCTTCCTTACCCAGAGCAATACCGATAACGCCATAGGTAGCGTGGTTGCCCTTTACCGGCAAGTACAAACACTGCGCATTAGCCAGGGTGTCGGTGCCAGAGCCGGCGCGCTCACCATTGTTATAAACCCAGTCCGCCACTGCGCGCTCTGCCGAAGAAATAAGCTCGTAGTGTTCCGATGAAGAACCTGACGTGCCCGGCATGTCGAACACGCGCGGCTCTTTCAGGGTTTCATGCACTGTGTCATAGAGATAGGCAACAACCGGACGGTTCAAAAACTTCAGCGTTTGCTGAGCTACTGCTTCTAAGCATTCATCTAAGGTGTGTGCTTCTTGATACTTGCGGTTACTTTCCAGCAGGATTTCAGTCTTGTACGCACGGCGTGCCGTTGATTCGTTTTGGCGATTGATGCGAATCGTCATGGACGAAACGAAGAACGCAGATATTACCAGGAACAAGAAAATAATGGGATAGCTGGTGCCATAGGCGTTAAGTGTATAGAGCGGGGCCACAAAGAAGAAGTTAAACGACACCACGCCCAACACAGCAGCAATAATGCCATAGAAAATACTGCTGGCACGAAAAGCAAACAGCAGAATGCTTACCAAGAACAGCATCAAGATGACCGAATTATCCAGATCAAACTGATCAAAGATAAAGCCCACCAGCGTGGCTACCACCACGGCAGCGATAGCCGCAATGACGTCGGTCCACGAGAAGCGCAAAAGCGAACTTTTAAGCGTATGGCCAAGCTGTGCCGGAATGTCTTTATCGGGCACCACCAAAATGGTGGCGTCACGAGCAATGCGCGAAAGACGATTCACGAAGCTTTCGCCAAAGCTGAATAGACGACGCCTGTTATCCGAGGTTCCTACCACAACGCGTGTCACGCCGGACAGCGGGATATATTGCGCAATTTGACGGGCGGGATCATCGCCATACAGCACAACCGTATGGGCACCCAGACTTTCTGCAAGCTCAATATTGTCTTCCAGCTGATCGTCAGTTTCGTCATCCGATTTGGCGCCACCGTGCTGTTCGGAAGATGACTTCACCACCAGCGCAACCAAGTCGCTCTTATAGGCCTGAGCCATATTTGCGGCAGCACGAATAACGCGCGCGTTGCCCTTAGAGGCCGTGACATACACCATGACATCGTCGCTTACTTCAACGCCACCTGCGCTGTCATCAATGCCCGCAGCAAAGGGATTGCGAGTCAGGCGGTCTGCAGTACGACGCAGCGCCAACTGACGCAACGCTGCCAAGTTCTTCTTCGAAAAGAAGTTCTGCAAAGCGGATTTCGCCATATTGGGCTGATAGATTTTGCCCTGATTCAAACGCGAAATAAGGTCGTCTGGTTCCAGGTCTACCAATTCAACCGAGGTGGCGTAGTCGAAAATACGATCGGGAACGCGCTCGTTAACCACCACATGGGTAACTCCCGCAACCTTATCGTTTAAGCTTTCCAGGTGCTGCACATTGACGGTGGTGTACACATCAATACCCGCACGCAAAAGCTCTTCGATGTCCTGATAGCGCTTCTTGTGGCGACACCCTGGTGCATTCGTGTGTGCCAATTCGTCTACCAGAATAATTTCAGGTCTGCGCTTTAGTGCCGCATCTAAGTCAAATTCGCGCAGCGTGGCACCGTTGTGTTTGATTTCCAGCACTGGCAGGCTTTCCAAGCCCTCCGTTAGCGCCATCGTTGCCGGACGCGTATGAGGCTCAATGTAGCCACATACCACATCATGACCTTCAGCCTGTGCTTCATGCGCGGCTTGAAGCATGGCATACGTTTTACCAACACCCGCAGCGTAGCCGAAAAAGATTTTCAGCTTGCCCTGATCCTTGTTGTCGGTCTCTTCGCGCAGCTGCACGCGCTTTAAGAGGTCGTCAGGATTCTGGCGCGCGTCCCCTACTCTCATGATCCGCTCCTATATCAAAGCCTCAATCTAGGCGCCCCAAGCGCGTCGTGCGCGCTTTGCCTACATTGCTAAACGAATGAATCATTTGCCGTACGCAGGTGAACTCCGGCATGGTAGAACACCACGTTTGCAGAGCCCTATCCCTTTTGAGCCTCAAGCGTCATATGAGCCATTCGCTTAACAATTTCGATTGTAAAGCAGTAGCTCGCAGCGAGCCAGCCACCCACTGCGAGCTACCTATTTCTTTCGGTTTATCAGCAGTTTCGCCAATTTACCTGTGTTTTAAACCAAGCTGGTTTTGCAAGCTAATTTTTCCAGATTGGCTTAAGCGCTAATCAAAGCGATTTATGCGACTCAAGCCAATCGTGTCAGCTGATTACTCAGAGATCTTGCCATCCAGCATCAGGTTTACCTTCAGCACGTTAACGGTGTCCTGACCAAGAACGCCGAACTGCTGAGGAGTGGTGCACTTAGCAATAATGTCGCGAATTTCATCTTCGGACTTGCCAGTGTTCTTTGCCAGACGTTCTACCTGGAACTCAGCAGCTGCAGGAGAAATGTCTGGATCCAAACCAGAACCGGAGGTGGTTACCAGATCGGACGGGATAGGATCATTTGCATGCTCAGGATGAGCAGCGCGGATCTCAGCGATGCGCGTCTGAACAGCTTCAGAGAAGTCTTCAGAAGCAGGGCTCAAGTTGGTAGGACCAGCCCAAGCGATGGGGTTGCCATCGGTGTCGGTGAAGGTGTCTACGTTGTAGCTCTGCATACGACCCCACATGTGGTCATCATCCTGGAAGGTCTGACCCAGTTCCATGCAGTAACGAGAACCGTCATCAGTGGTAATGATGTCCCCGTTTGCCTGGTAAGGAAATACCAGCTGAGCAATAACGGTAACTACACCCGTATAAATAACACCCGTCAAAACGCTAAACAGAATGAATACGAGTACTGATTTACCAAGAGTCTTTCCAAAATTCATATCAGACATCCTTCCTTATGCCAGACCGAAAACAGTCAGCAGCATGTCGATAAGCTTAATGGCAACGAACGGGAGGATAATGCCGCCCAAGCCGTATACCAGAAGGTTGTGGCTCAGCAACTTGCTGGAAGGTACCTCGCGGTACTTAACACCCTTCAATGCCAGCGGAATCAGAGCAACGATAATCAAAGCGTTGTAGATGATTGCCGAAAGAATTGCAGAGCTTGGCGAGGTGAGCTGCATGATGTTCAACGCATCCAACTGAGGATACAGACCCACAAACATTGCAGGAATGATTGCGAAGTACTTAGCCAAGTCGTTTGCGATGGAGAACGTGGTCAGAGCACCACGGGTCATCAGCAACTGCTTACCAATGCGAACAATTTCGAGCAACTTGGTCGGGTTGGAGTCCAAGTCAACCATGTTGCCTGCTTCCTTAGCAGCCTGCGTACCGGAGTTCATAGCTACTGCTACGTCAGCCTGTGCAAGTGCAGGAGCGTCGTTCGTGCCGTCACCAGTCATAGCTACCATGTGGCCTTCTGCCTGGTATTCGCGAATTGCCTTCAACTTAGATTCAGGTGTTGCTTCTGCCAAGAAGTCATCAACACCAGCCTCTGCGGCAATTGCTGCAGCGGTCAGCGGGTTGTCGCCCGTAATCATAACGGTGCGGATACCCATCTTACGCAGAGAAGCAAAGTTTTCCTTGATGCCGGACTTCACAATATCCTTCAGGTGTACTACACCAAGAATCTTGTGGTCACGAGTTACGATCAGAGGAGTACCACCGTTGCGGCTGATAGTCTCAACAGCTTCCTTGCACTCTGCGGAGTACTGGTAGCCACCTTCCTCGGCGTACTTCTGCATAACATCAGCAGCACCCTTACGGATTTCGTGACCTTCATAGTCCACACCAGACATACGCGTTGCAGCGGAGAACGGAATGGACTTCATACCAGAACCGGACAGTTCGCGCTCACGAATGTTGAAGCGTTCCTTTGCCAAAACCACAATGGAGCGGCCTTCAGGGGTTTCGTCGGTCAAGCTGGCAAGCTGAGCGTTGTCAGCCAGCTCTTCTTCGGAAGCGCCATCCACAGGGATGAATTCGCTTGCCTGACGATTACCAAGAGTAATGGTACCGGTCTTGTCCAGAAGCAGCGTGTCAACGTCGCCAGCAGCTTCAACTGCACGGCCGCTCATGGCCAGAACGTTTACCTGATTCAAACGGCTCATACCAGCAATGCCGATTGCGGAAATCAAAGCACCAATAGTAGTAGGAGCCAAGCAGATAAACAGCGCAATCAGGGAAGTAATCGTGGTCGGGTTGCTGCCCAGATCGTTCAGCGTTGCGCTGAAGTCGCTGAAGCAGAACAGAGACATAACTACAACCAAGAATACGATGGTCAGAGCAACGAGCAGGATCTGCAAAGCCAACTCGTTCGGAGTCTTCTTACGGGAAGCCTCTTCAACCATTGCGATCATCTGGTCAAGGAAGCTCTTGCCGTTTTCCTGGGTTACACGAACAACCAGCCAGTCAGACAGAATCGTGGTACCACCAGTTACGCTGGAACGGTCGCCGCCAGCTTCACGAACTACCGGAGCGGATTCGCCCGTAATAGCAGATTCGTTAACCGTTGCAGCACCAGCGATAATTTCGCCGTCAGCAGGAATCTGTTCGCCTGCAGATACGAAGAAGATATCGCCTTTGTTCAAAGAGGCAGAAGGGGCATCCTTAGCAGCAGCCTTGGCCACTTCAGCCATCTTGTCATTGCTTACACCCTTGATAGCCTCTTCGCGCAGAGTGTGAGCAGTAATATCGCGCTTTACGGCGCGCAGGCTATCTGCCTGCGCTTTGCCGCGACCTTCAGAAATAGCTTCCGCAAAGTTTGCGAAAAGTACGGTCAGCCACAGGATTACTGCAACTGCCAGGATGTAACCGCTGTTAGCATCCGCGATGCCACCTAAGCTCAAGAAGAACAAAATGGTGGTCAGGATTGAAGAAATGAACACCATGAACATAACCGGGTTCTTCACCTGGTCACGCGGATTCAACTTCAAGAATGCATCCTTGATGGCGCGGGTAGCTATAGCGCGAGAGTCATATGACGTTGCGGATTGTGCCATAAGTAAATTTCACGCCCTTTCTTACAATCCGAAGACCATCTGGAGCTGCTCTGCGATAGGACCAAGAGCCAAAGCTGGGAGCATCGAGAGAGCACCGATGAGAAGTACAACTACCACTAACAGGAATACGAACATTGCATTGGAGGTAGAAAGCGTACCAGCAGAGGTTGCAACCTTCTTCCTCTTGCACAGGCTACCAGCCAGGCACAATGCTGCAGCAAACGGGATGCAACGGTTAGCAATCATTTCAAGACCACCAACAACGTTAATCATCGGGGTGTTGGCGTTAAAGCCTGCAAATGCAGAACCGTTGTTACCACCCTGAGACGTTACTGCGTAGAGCACTTCAGAGAAGCCGTGCGGACCGGAGTTGTTCAAGCTGTCAAACGTTGCCGGATCCATGCACAGGATGCCGCCGCCGATCAGGATAACCATTGGCGTACAGATGGACAGTACAACTGCCATGCGCATTTCCTTAGGACCAATCTTTTTGCCCAAGTACTCTGGCGTACGACCAACCATCAGACCAGCGATGAATACCGTCAGGATTACGAAACCAAACATGGAGTACAGACCGCAGCCAACACCACCGTAGATGATTTCACCCAACTGCATTAAGAACATCGGGATCATGCCGCCAATTGGCGTGTAGGAGTCATGCATGGAGTTTACTGAACCGTTGGAAGCAGCCGTGGTGTAGGTTGCCCACAATGCGGAGTCCGTAATACCGAAGCGCGTTTCCTTGCCTTCCATGTTGCCACCAGCCTGACCGTCGGTACTCATTAATACCTGGCCATCTTGTGCCAACTGAGGCGTACCGGTCTGTTCGAAGAAGGCGACCGTAAGCAGGCCAACCAACAAGAAGACAAACATCGCATAGAAGATTGCGCGGCCTTGCTTGCGATCCTTAACGAAGCGACCAAAGCTAAATACCAAGGCAACCGGAATCAAAAGCAGTGAAATACACTGGAACAGATTCGACAGAGGCGTTGGGTTTTCCAGCGGGCTTGCGGAGTTTACGCCGTTGTAGCCACCACCGTTAGTACCAAGCTGCTTAATTGCTACCTGGGAAGCCTGAGGACCTTCAGGAACAATCATCTGGGTTACGGTTACTTCATCACCGTCAGCGTTTTCAACGGTAGCTGGCTCCAGCAAGTCAACCTGCTGGTAATCAGAGATGTTTTGTGGGGAACCCTGAGAAATGCTTACCAGAGAAACGATGAGGGACAGCGGGATCAGAACATACAGCGTGAAGCGAATGATGTCCTTCCAGAAGCTGCCCAAGCCTTCATTACCAACATTGAGCATACCGCGGAATACTGCAAACAGAACAGCAGCGCCTGCTGCAGGAGTTGCAAAGTTCTGCACGGTCAGGCCAATTGCCTGGCTGAAGTAAGACAGTGCGGATTCACCGGAATATGCCTGCCAGTTCGTGTTAGAAACAAACGATGCAGCGGTGTTGAACGCCAAGTCCCAGGTCAGTCCCGGAAGTTGTTCGGGATTGAAGGGGAGGTAATTCTGGAACATCAGAATAAGGAACAGACCAACTAAAGATACGAGGAAGAACAGAAGTACCGCCAACAGGTAGGTCTTCCAGTTCATCTGTTCTTTACTATCAATTCGGAAGATCTTGTAGATGATGCGTTCAAAAGGAGCACAGACGCGTGTTACGACGTTCCCTTCCTGCATCACCGAGTTAATGTACCCTGACAGTGGAATTGCCAAGGCCACCAAGATGACCAGGTAAAGAACGTACTCGAGCACGTTTTCCATCACCTTTCATCACCGCCTTTTAAAAGAACGACTATGAGGTAAACCAGCATGCCGATGCCGACAACTGCCATGCAGGCTGACACTACATCCATTCTTCTTCCTTTCTAATACAGCCGTTATGACAACCTATCTGGAGTGGGTTTATGGGACGAACACTTTGGGGTATTTTCGTCCCCCTCCAGTTAGGCTCACCTACTGTATATTTTTTTGTATAAAGGAGGCGTTAATATTGGGTGATATGTCGTTAATATTGTATAAAGATTGAACGTTGAACCTGTTCACAGGCTCGCACCTGGGGTGTTAGCCTGTGATAAATAAGCTCTTTTGGCGCCTCATAGCGCTTTATGTTTCGCCTTTGTTACAACCTGTAACGCGTTCTAATCCGAAAACAAAAACAAGGGTTTTTGTCAGTGCACAACCACAGTGAACTGAACTCAGTTTTTGCGCAGCTGTTTTGTTTCGGCAAGTGCATGCGCACCGCGCAGCGCTTCTAAATACGCCTGAGCATCGCCTGGATCGTCATCGATGTTTTCATCGCCCAAGTCAACTTCGTAGGGCACACGGCGATACAGGATGTCATACATCACCGGCACAACATAGAGCGTCATGAAGGTGGCATATAACAGACCGCCCACAACAACCGCAGCCATGCCGCGCTCCATAGACGAACCGACTGCATCGCTAAAGATCAAAGGCAGCATGGCCAAAATCGTGGTAAGAGCCGTCATCATGATCGGACGCATACGGGTTCGCCCTGCCGCTACCAACGCGTTGTGCTTATCCAAGCCACCGCGGCGCAATTGGTTGACATAGTCCACAAACACAATGCCGTTGTTAACCACGGTACCCATCAGCACCGCAAAGCCCATCAAGGACAGCATATTGAGCTGCTGACCGGTGGCGATTAAGCCAAACAGACCGCCGGTAAAGGCCAGGGGAACTGTCAGAATAATAATGAATGGCGAAAGCAGACCCTGGAACTGGGCAACCATGACCAGATAAATAAGTACAAAGCCCAAAACCAACAACAAGAGCATCTGACTCAACATAGTATCGATGTTTTCGAGTTCGCCACTCGTTTGAATGGAATAGCCTTCCGGTAGCTGATACGAATCAAGCTTGGTCTGCAAATCGCGAGCCAGCAGAGCATTGTTATAGCCGTCTTCCACATCGGCCGTGATGGTCATGGCACGCGTGGAATCAATATGGGTAATACTTTGAGCCGCTTTGCTTTCTTCTACCGTAGCGAAGTCAGACAGCTTATAGGTTGTGGTATCACCTGTTTGCTGATTTTTGATATCAATTTCTGTATCCAACAAATTGTCCGCTGTAATGGGATGGGTTTCATCCACCACCGAAACATCCAAGTTGTGGCCATCGGTCGTAATCTTAGTGGCATCCGCAGAAGTAGAAATCTTGTTTGACAGATCCTGATAGAGCTGCGCTACCGTATAGCCTGCACGGGTCAATTCATCGCGATCAATAATCAGGTTCAATTCAGTGTTGGCATCTTCCATGCCGTTTTCGACTTTAGTGTAGCCCGGAACCTGCTTGACGATATCCATAATATCGTTGCTAATAGCAATCAACTTATCCTGATCGGGCCCCTTAAGCGTCAATGACAAACCACTGCCCACCATGGAACTCATAGCTTCAGACGATGACGCATCCGTTATAACCTGACAGTTCAGGTCTTTGGTCTTGTCGTTTAGCTCATCCAGGATGGCATGAATCTGACTTTCCGTGGTTACCGAATCATCGGTCTGCAGGTAAAACGTAAACGTATGATACATGGCTTCCTGGTTGGAATTGCTGCTGCCAGCATCCGACGAAACCAGCGAAACCGTAGCGGTTCCATCCATGCCACTCACATCTTTAACACCGTCAATGGACATGGCGGCATCCATAATTTGATCGGCTGTCTGGTAGGCCTGTTCCTTTTCAACGCCATCAGGCATGGTGGCTGAGATGCTGACCGTTTTTGAGGTCATGGACGGGATCATTGTGATGCCCATATTCACCACGCCGATGATAGCCACCACCAACAGCACGGTTGCCGTAAGCAGCGGAATAATCTTATGGCGCAAGAAGAATCCAAGCGACTTAGCATAGGCGGTCTGAAGCTTTTCAAACCAATTGTTGCGACGCGGCATGTAATTCTTGAAAAGGTAAGAAGAAACGCTAGGTACCAGCGTAATAGCCACTAACAGTGACGCGGTAAGTACGTAGGCGATAGTCAGCGCAAAGGGCATCATCAGCTGGTTGACCATGCCGGTAGTAAAGATAATGGGCAAGAACACACAAATTGTGGTCAGCGTAGAGGCAATAACGGCACCAGTAATTTGTTTGGCACCCTGCACTGCTGCTCGTGCTGCCGAAATACCGCGAGCGCGTAAACGATAGATATTCTCAAGCACAATGATGGAGTTATCGACCAGCATACCAATTGCCAGCGAAATGCCACCGAGCGACATAATGTTGAGCTGAATGCCTGAAAAATACATCAGCAACAGGGCGCACAGTACCGAAAATGGAATTGAAAACGCCATGATCAGCGTCGGTCGCCAATCGCGTAAAAAGATAATCAATACCACTACCGCAAGAAGCGCACCTAAAAACAGCGACTGGAAAATAGTCGAGATATAGGTGTCAATATAAGAACCCTGATCGCTGACCACCGTCAAATGCAATCCAGGATTGTCCTGTTCAAGTTTTTGCAATTCCTGAGCCGCTGCATGGGATACATCGCTGGTAGAAGCGGTGGAGTTCTTAAAGACCGAAAGCATCACGCCATCTTCGTTGTTGATGCGCATGTAGGCATCGCCCACGTTATCCACCGTGGTAATGTCCGCTACATCGGACAGGCGAATATCACCCACGCCATCTATGGTGGTCAACAACAGATTGCCCAGATCGTCGACAGAAGTGAACTCTTCGCCCACACGCACGAGCCACTGGGTATCGGAATCGCTCTTCAAATAACCGGCCGGCATAGAGAAATTCTGCGCCTGAATCATGCTTGCAAGCGTGTTTTTATCCACCAGCTGATTGATATTTGCCTGCGATATGGCCTGTTCGCGAGACTGCTCATACTTATCACGAGCATCTTGCAACTGCTGTTTGTTGGAATCGATGGCGCTCTGAGCGCTTGCGAGTTGCGCTGATGCACTACCAAACTGGCTCGCAGCCGTAATGGCACCGCTTTGCGCTTGAGCCAATTGCTGTTGATAGGTATTGAGATCGCCAGTAGCCGTATTGATCTGGTCAGAAAATGCTTTGATCTGCGCTTGAACTTCCGGATTGGAACCGGAAGGATCCATGGTCTTTAAAGCGCCCACCTGCGCCTGCAGAGCAGATATTTCAGCCGTTTTACCCGAAATGGCTAACGTTAGGCCTGAAGTTGCCTGACCTAGCTGATCGCTTGTTTGCTGTTGTTGGCCTTCCAGGGTGCTTTTCTGAGACGCCAGTTGATCCTCAGCCTGAGCAAGCTGTGCTTCGCCATCATCGATCTGCTTTTTGGCGTCGTAGAGCTCATCGTTTAC
>UQDJ01000008.1 GCA_900539675.1 uncultured Coriobacteriaceae bacterium
TTCCTGCCGCGCATGATGCGCGAATTGGTGGATGCGGGCGTTACGATTCATGGGGATAAGACCGTGTGCACGATTGCGGCAGAATGCGATGCGGCACGTCCGTGTAACGCTATAAACGATCTGACAGATGGCTCAGAAAAAGACGGTACAGGCGTTGCGGCAGATGGCGTACATCCAAGCGCAGAGTCGCTCAGCGCGCACGTATTTCCCGCCCTGGAGGATGACTGGGGTCGTGAGTATTTGGATCTTGAAATAAGCATTAAGGTTATTGAAGGTGGAGTTGATGAGGCCATTGCGCACATCAATACCTATGGCACGGGTCACTCCGAGGCCATAATTACGCGTGATAAGGCTGTGGCTTCACGCTTTGAAAAGATGGTCGATGCGGCTGCGGTATATGTGAATGCTTCAACTCGCTTCACCGATGGTGGCGAATTTGGCCTTGGCGCTGAAATAGGCATTTCTACGCAGAAGCTCCATGTGCGAGGCCCCTTTGCCTTGGAAGCTTTGACCAGCTCGAAGTATTTGATCGAAGGAGAGGGACAGGTGAGAGCGTAGCGATGAGTGCAATTGATGTTATTGAGGCGGTTCGTAAGGCAACGGGTGCGCCGCATCCGGTTGTGTGCGAACGTTTCGACAACTTGGGACGCAATGGAGCTCATCGTAAGCTTGGTATTATGGGTGGCACGTTTGACCCTATTCACAACGGTCATTTGGCTTGCGCCGAACAGGTGCGTGAAAGCTACAAGTTAGACGCTATTGTCTTTATTCCGACGGCTCACCCGGTGTTTAAACGCGATCGCCACCTTGCCTCAGAGGCGCAGCGCCTGGCAATGTGTCGTGCAGCGGTGGCTGATAATCCCTATTTCGATGTGAGTTCAATTGAGATTGATCGCGGGGGAGATACGTATACCATCGATACGTTGCGTACGCTGCGCGAACATTATCCTGAAAACGTGGAGCTGTTTTTCATTGCTGGTGCCGATGCTATTGCGGCTGTTTCGAGTTGGAAAGACTCTGATGAAATGGGCACGCTGGCTCACTTTATTGGCGTTGATCGACCTGGGTATGAATTAACGGAAGATGAGCGCCGTGCTATTGTTGAAAGTGCTCCGGGTATAACGATTTCATTTTTGACCATTGAGGCTTTAGAGATTTCTTCGAGCGAATTGCGCCGTCGTTTGGAAGAGGGCCTATCGATTCGCTATTTAACTCCTCAGGTTGTCGTAGATCACGTGATGGAACATAAATTGTATAGTGGCGAGGGGGTACACCATGACTAAGGAACATGGAGGTAACGGCAAAAAGAAACAGGCAGTAGTTGCTGAACCCACTCCTGAAGAGCTTTCTGAATTTGCCTATAAGCCCACCGTCATTGATGGACTCAATGAGAATAAACCGTTTGGGTCTACCTCATACAAATACATGAAGGGCTTGCTGATGCATCGTGTGAGTCCTGCTCGGTATGTGCATAGTTTGTCGGTGGCAAAGACTGCACGCAAGTTGGCGCGCGTTTATGGGTATGATCCGCATCAGGCCAGAATGGCAGGTCTGTTGCATGACTGGGATAAAGCATTAAAGCCGAATCGCCTGGCTGATCGTGTACGTGATTTCAATTTGGACGTGTCTGATGAGGTTATACAGAACATGCCCTGGGTGCTTCATGGTATCACCGCGGCGGCGGTATTAAAGCAAGAGGCGCCTCAATTTGGAGACGACGTCTTTCAGGCCATCGGGCGGCATACGGTTGGTGCACCGGATATGACTCCGCTCGATATGATTGTGTTTATTGCAGATAAGATTGAACCTACCCATGACGTGGCGGTCTACAAGCAGCTTTACAAGCAAATGGGCGAAATAAGCCTACAAGATTTGTTCTTTGCCGTTATGAAGGAAGGCATGGCCTATTTGATTCGAGCTGAAAAACCTATGAATCCCGATTCAGTTTCGGTATGGAATTGGTATATTCAGGCTCGTTCGAACAACAAAGGAGAATAAGTGGAAGAAGAAAAGTCCTCACGCGAATGTGCCCTGATTGCAGCTCGTGCTGCCGACGAGCGCAAGGCGAGCGATATTATGGTTATCAAAGTGGGGGATTTAGTTGATGTAACCGACTATTTCGTTATTGCCACGGGTTCTAATACGCCTCATGTGGAAGCTATATTGGATGCAATAGAAGAGGCGCTGCGCAAAGAGGCCGGCATAAAGCCCGCTTCGCGCGAAGTGACTAACGACCACACCTGGGAACTTCTGGACTACGGTTCGTTTGTCGTCGATATTTTCCAGCCCGAAGCACGTGATTACTATCGCCTGGAAACCCTGTGGAACGATGCGCCAATCATCGACTTGGCTGAAGCGGGCATTGAGCATCCAGAGTATTCCGAGCGCATAGCTAAGTTGGTTGGTCGCGTGCAGCAAGTACGTGGTGAAGAGGATAAATAAGCCTTCTATACCACGTAGTTAGCCTATAGAAAGCCACACGGCTGCCACCAATGTACACGGGGAGGCCACACGACTGCCACCAATGTAGATGGCAGCCGTGTGCAATCTGCAGCCAGCGTTACGATACGTTAGCTACATACGTTAGTTATATGCGCGTAGGGACTGAATGCAGGCGCTCCAAGATACTTACCGTCTCGATGTGGTAGGTCTGCGGGAAAAGATCAACAGGTGTGGCGTGCAACAACTGGTAGCCTACCTTCTTAAAGCGTGCGATATCGCGCGCCCAGGTTGCGGGATCGCAGCTGACGTAGGCAACACGCTTGGCTTTTGAAGCGGCAATATTTTCACACACCCCTTTGGCCAAACCTGCGCGGGGTGGGTCTACTACGAGAGCATCAAGGTGCCCCAATGCTGGCAGCTCTCGTGCGCTATCGCCGCCGATCACTTCAATATCAACGTCGAGTCCTTCCATATTACGACGTAAATCCCGTACTGATGATGCAGCAGATTCTACGGCAAATACGGTTTCGGATCGCTGTGCTAAGGGGAGGGTAAAGGTGCCGGCGCCGCAGTATAAATCTGCAATGACGGAATGATCGGTAAGCTCCAATCCATCGATTACCAGTTCAATCATCTTTTCGGCCTGCGCAGTATTTACCTGGAAAAAGCTTGGGGCACTTAAGGTGTAGCGATTGTTTGCCACTTCTTCGGTCCAGTTGCCTTTTCCGGCAAGCACTTCAACCTTTTTAACCTTGCGGGCTTTTCCGGTATCGGCGATCACACGCACAATGCTGGTTGCTTTAAGAGCGCTCGACAGGGTATCGGCAGCTATTTTGCGAGGGAAACCCGATGGCGGGGTCCAGAGCGCAATTTCGGTTTCTTTGGTGCGCATGCTATGTCGAACGCCCACACGAAAAATGCCCAAGTCGTGCTGTCCTTGAAGATAGGCAAGCGCTCCACGCAGTGCGCCCGGAGCTTTTTCAATGCCGCGAGCGCCCAAGGGACATGCCTTAGGGATGGGGGTAATATCTCCTTTGTGCTGGTGAAAGCCCAAGATAAATTTGTGGGTTGCATCAAAGCCAGCGGCTAGCTCCAATTTGTTGCGGTAGCCCACTTCGCGCTTGGATCCAACACAGGGTGCCACCAAACGTTCAGCCTCTTCGCGGTTGTAGCCGCCAATGCGTGAAAGCTGAGCAACCACATTGGCGCGCTTGGCTCTGCATTGTTCCTGATAGGTTATATGCATCCAGGGGCACCCACCACACACGCGGGCATGCGGACAAGCTGGGGTGATGCGAAAGGGGCTTGGCTCAACTATCCTTGAAATGGTGCCTTCACGATATGAAGATGTTTCGTGGGTGATATCAATATCTACACAATCACCTGGAGCCCCACCTGCTACGAATACCACTTTTCCGTCATCTGCTCGTCCAAGGGCCGCCGGTCCATAGGTCATGGTGTCCAGTGTTAAACGCATAGGTGAAGCCATCCTTTGGTTTTTCGTGCGGAAATGTTGCTTGCGCCCATGATAACGTATAATGCAATAGTTAAGCCCTCATAGCTCAGGGGATAGAGCGTCTGCCTCCGGAGCAGAAAGTCGCAGGTTCGAATCCTGCTGGGGGCGCCATAAAATAATTAAAGGCTCGAAATAGCACGTTAGGGGTAGCTATGGCATTGTACACGCCTGAATATAAGCCAAATGGTAATGAGGTTGCAGTTGTGAAAACCTCCAAGGGTGATATCCGTGTTCAGCTGATGGGTAACGATGCTCCCATCCATGTTGGCAACTTCGTGGAGCTGGCTCAGAAGGGCTTCTATGACAACTTGAAGTTTCATCGCTATGTTCCAGGTTTTGTTATTCAAGGTGGTTGCCCTCACACCCGCGCTCTTGATTCTGAGCAGGTAAAGGCAGCAGAGGGTAATCCATTTGCTGGTCTTGGCACGGGTGGTCCTGGCTACACTATCAAAGAGGAGTACACCACGAACCCGAACAATCATCACCTGGATGGCACGCTGGCTATGGCTCGTTCGCAGGATCCCAATTCCGCCGGTTCGCAGTTCTACTTCTGCTTGGGTGCTCAGCCTTTCCTGGATTCTGGCTATACGGTATTTGGCCAGACTATTGAAGGTATGGATGTTATCGACCAGCTTCGTGTTGGTGATGTGATCGAGACGGTCGTTATCGAAAACGCAAACTAGTCCACAAAAGGCGCGCGGAAGGTAAAGGCTAAACATTTTGAGTGCTGATCAGGT
Source organism: uncultured Coriobacteriaceae bacterium (assembly GCA_900539675.1). Lineage (GTDB taxonomy): Bacteria > Actinomycetota > Coriobacteriia > Coriobacteriales > Eggerthellaceae > Anaerotardibacter. The sequence goes on from UQDJ01000008.1 coordinate 4,696, forward strand.
GTGGACGCCCGCTTTCGCGAGGGACTAACCGCGGCATGATAAGGGAGGAATCGAACCATATATGAACAACGAGATTTTCCAGCAGGCGCGTAGTGCTTACGTAATGAAGAACTACGAAGAGGCTTTGGCTAAGTTCACCGAGTGCCTGCAGGACACCTCTGTCTCCAAAGCACCGGGTGAAATAGGTCTTTTATACCATCAGATTGGCAACTGCTTGGTTAAGCTCAATGATCCCAATGAAGCCATCCATGCCTATTCTCAAGCAATGGTGGATACGTCGTATGATGCTTTGGGCTCAGTTAGTTATAACTTGGGCATGGTATATGCCTCCCAGGGTGACTTCGAAGATGCAATTACGCATTTTCAGAATGCGATCGATGATTCCCGCTACGCCACGCCCTATAAGGCCTATCAAAGCATGGGCAACGCTTTACTGAAGCTGGGTAAGTCCGCTGAAGCAGGTGCGGCTTTCCGCAGTGCAGCGCTCGATGAAATGAACCCTGATCCCACGAAGGCGCTGCTTAATTTAGGCGTTTGCTTCATGGCACTTGACCGCCCCATGGATGCTATCGCTTCATATGAAAGTGCTCTGCAGTTTGATATGCCCTCAGATACGCGCAACAAACTGTTTGCCAACATGGGCCAGGCCTATGTTGCTGCAGGTAAGATGGATAAAGCCGTGCGCGCCTTCGAGTCTGCTTTGCAGGATAAAACCTATGTGTTTAACGATGCCGCCAACGTTGACTATCAGCGTGCGGTAGCCGCCATGGCATCTGGTCAGACGGGTGAGCAGGAAGCAGTTCAGGCGGGCACGACCCAGCAAAACGATCTTTCAGGTTTGGATGTTCCCGGTGATGGTGTGCCAATCGAAGCGCAGGCGTTAGATCCTTCCGAAATGGGCACTACGCAGATTTCCGAGACCAGCATTATGCGCAGTATTGCTGAAGCCGAACAGAATCATTCCAACTTCTTCGCTGCCAATGATATGGACTTTCAAAATTGGGAGGGTGTTAAAAAGAAGCCGCGTCACCGTGGCCTAAAGGTCTTTTTCATCATCCTGATTGTTTTGGTTCTGTTGGGTGTTGGTGCTACGTTTGCCTACATCAACGGTATGGGATACCCCTCGCAGCAAGATGAAATTACCCAGCTGTTTAACGACCCACAGAATGCCGATGTGTATGCCTCCAACTTGGATGATGCGAGCAAACAGCGCATTCAGGATATGATTGCTGCTTCAAGCTCCATTGAAGTCAACGGCATCAATAACAATATGAGTTCTGCTGAGGTGTATGTCACCGCAACCACGCCTCAGGGCGGAGCAATTCCTTACCAGGTATCGTTGGTGCGTGACGGCATTGGCTGGAAGGTTTCTCAGGTAAGCCTTGCGTTTGCAAGCCAATCCTAAAACGCTATCATCATAAAGCATTACATTTCTTCGTTTGAAAGGAACAAAGCATGGCGATTGAAAAGACCTACAGCATGATTAAGCCTGACGGTGTTCGCAATGGTCACATCGGCGAAATCATCAACCGCTTTGAGCGTGCTGGTCTGAAGATTGAACGTATGGAAATGGGTATGGTTACCCCGGAACAGGCAGCTGCAAACTATGCAGAACATGAAGGCAAGCCGTTCTATGATGGTCTGATTTCTTATATCACGTCTGGTCCGGTAGTAAAGATGGTTGTTTCCGGCGAAGGTGCTGTGCTGAAGTGCCGTTCTCTGATGGGCGCAACCAACCCAGCAGAAGCTGCTCCGGGCACCATCCGCGGTGATTTCGGTCTGATCATGGATGAAAACGTAATTCATGGTTCCGACTCGGTAGCATCTGCAGAGCGCGAGATTGGCATCTTCTTTGGCTAAGATGCAAGCTAGCCTATCCGAGGATAAGCGCATTTCATGCTTGAAATAGCTGCTTTTAAGACCCCAGCTTCATGCTGGGGTCTGTTGTTTGTGTGCCCGGTGTGGCATCAAAGTCCCTCTGTTGGGTTTGCATGCCCTATGAATTTCACTGGGTAAAAGCAGGCCACCTGAAGCGGGTATGCTAGAATCAGTGTTTACGAATGCTCACTATTAGTTAAGGACGATGCATGTCTTTCCTTGATACGATACAGAACGCTTTTTCTTCTACTTCATATGACATGGCAATTGACCTGGGTACCGCCAACACATTGGTGGCTATTACCGGTCAAGGTATTGTAATCAACGAACCTTCCGTAGTAGCTATCGAACGCAGTACTCACCGCGTGTTGGCAGTTGGTCATGAAGCTAAGAACATGATCAACCACACCCCTGATACGTTTTCTGCTGAGCATCCTTTGCATGATGGCGTTATTGCTGACTACGATGTGACGGAAGCCATGATTTCTGCCTTCATTAATAAGGCAGCACCGCGCCGTTATCCTTGGCAGCCTAAGCCCCGTATTGTGGTCTGCATTCCCTGCGGAGCTACGTCAGTAGAAAAGCGCGCGGTATTTGAAGCAACCATTCAGGCTGGCGCTCGTCAGGCTTACTTGATTGAAGAACCTATGGCTGCAGCCATGGGCGCCGACTTGCCGGTAACCGAACCAACGGGTTCTATGGTGGTTGATATTGGCGGTGGCACCACAGAAGTAGCTGTTATTTCTTTGGGTGGCATCGTTACATCGTCTTCGTTGCGTTTGGCGGGCAATCGTTTAGATGAAGCAATTGCAATGCATTTGCGTGATCTTCTTGGAATTAAGATTGGTGAACGTACGGCTGAAGTTATCAAGATTAAGATTGGTTCTATTCTGCCGTTTGAAGATGGTCGCGAACGCGATATGATTATTTCTGGTCAGGACGTTTTAACCGAACAGCCTAAGGAAGTTACTATCCAGTCCGAAGACGTTCGAGATGCGCTCCAAGCTCCCATTGACGAAATGGTAGTGCACATCAAGGAGACCTTTAAGAAGACCAACCCAGACTTGGCTTCGGACATTATTTCGAATGGCATTTTGCTCACCGGCGGTGGCGGCCTGCTCAATGGTTTGGATCGTTATTTCTCGCAACAGCTTGAAATTCCGGTGTGGACCAGCGAAACAGCGCTGACCAACGTGGTAACTGGTTGCTTGAGGGTGCTTGAAACCCCAACAGCCTTAAAGCAAATACTCATGCGATCGAAATAGGAGACCCTTACACACAATGGCCCTGAAGATGAACAACAAAAACATACCATTCGGTGGCCAATTCAAAGGAACGGGACTGCTGATCATTTTGCTGGTAGTCTCGTTGGTCTTGGTCGTTGTCTATGTGCGTGAAGGTGATTTCGGTCCTTTACATAGCGTGCAGGATTCAACTGCAGCAGTTACGTCTCCTTTGACCTCTGTCGGTACTGCCACGGGCACCTTGGCAGCTAGTGCTACAACCTCTTTGGAAGATTTAACAGCCGACGGGCAGACGATGTCTCAGTTGCGCCAGAGCAACGCTCAGCTAAGCCAGATGGTGGTGGAACTGGAAGAATATCGCCAGGAAGCCAATCGCTTGGAATCACTGATTGGCTTACATGATGCCTATGGGTTCACCTCGGCTGCGGCACGCGTGACGGGTTATTCATCTGACTCTTACAATCGTGTTATTACTATTGATGCAGGCAGTGCATCAGGTGTAAAGCCAGGCTTGCCCGTTATGGGTTCTACGGGAGTTGTGGCCCAGGTTATTTCTTCCAGTCAATACGCATCACAGGTTCGCTTGCTTAACGATCCGCAAAGTGGTGTTGCAGTTATGCTGCAAAACTCCCGCGCGGAAGGCATCGTACAAGGCTCGGTTGAGGGTGTGTTATACCTCGAGGGTGTTGATAGCGGTGTTGATGTTAAGGAAGGCGAAGCGGTAATTACCTCCGGCTTAGGCGGCGGTTATTTCCGCGGTCTGGTGGTTGGTGTGGTTTCTAAGGTAGAACAGCGTCAGGGCGATGCGACGCGTACCATTGTTATTACGCCGAATGCAACGTTTACAAACTTAAGCGAAGTTCTTGTTGTGCTGGGCATGAGCGGCGATGCTGCTGCATCCGATGATCAAAATGCAGCCAACGCGGTAATTAATGCGGTAGGTCCGCAAGCGCTGCTTGGCAATGCAGGTCAGAATGGCCAAAACCAAGGTGACGCCAATCAAAATGGCAACAATCAGAACAATAGCGACCAAGGAAATAACGACCAAAACAACAGCTCTTCAGGGAGCGACCAGAACGGCTCTAGTAACAATTCGCTCAACAACGGATCCTCTTCGAATGCCACCTCCAACTCTTCTGGGTCAAGGTCTTCGAACGGTTCTGGCGATAATGGGTAGGGAAGTGAGTGAGAATAATGCGTGATTGGATGCTTCCCTTAGTGTTTTCTGCCATCATTGTGGTAATCCAAGCGGTGTTTGCTCCTATTTTGGCGGTATTTTCTGTGGTGCCAAATTTTATTGTGGCGTTTGTTATGGTACTTGCTGTTATGCGTCAGCCTGATACAACCTATGGCTATGCGTTTGTACTGGGCCTGATTTCTGACCTGCTCTCTCATACGCCGGTGGGTCTTACGCCTTTGCTGCTTTTGATTACCGCTTTTGTCATTTCTCGTATTTTTGAAGTGCTTGATGATACGTCTTTGGCTATGCCGCTTATTGCCTTGGCGGGTATTATGCTTGCTTTTGAGTTGGTATTCGCTATCGTGCTGATGTTTGTGGGGTACCAGGGTTCGTTTATCGATTTGTTCTTGCAGCGCGTATTGCCTGCAACGGTGTTGAATCTCATTATCGCGGCGGTACTGTTCGTCATTATGAGGCGTTTGCCCTTTACCCAGGCAACCAATGATGCTTGGAAAGTTGACGGCGGAAGTTTCCGCTAGGGAGATTAGTGCATGCTTTCAGCTATTCTGACAACGCTTTTTGCCCTTGTTGCCTTAGGGCTTATTGCGGTGGTCATTTTTCGCGTTCGTGAGGGGCGATCACAGGCGAAAACCCGCGAACGTATGAAGGTTAAGTCGGTGACATCGGTAGGTATTGCCGCCGAAACTCCCAAGACCACCATATCTTCCGGTGCAGCTCCTTCTATGGGGGGTACTGTAAAGGCGGACGGGCTGCGCAATCGCTTTATCGCAGTAGGCGTTATTGCGGCGGGTGTGTTTGGTGCGCTGGCAGCTAAACTGTTTGGCTTGCAGATTGTGGATAGCTCGCGTTACAGCGAAGAAGCCCAAGCAAATTTATATACAACAGTGGCTACTCCTGCGCCGCGCGGTGTTATCTATGATGCCAATGGAATGGCCCTGGTTAACAATCGTCAAGTTCAAACGGTCTTAGCCGATGCCGAGGTGGCTAACAATCCCGATGTGCTGTTGCGTCTCTCCACTTTGTTGGGCATCCCGTATGAGGTAGTGCGCGCTCGCATTTTGGATTCTTCTTCTGGTGCACAAAGCCAGCGCGTGGTGGCAAGTGATGTCGCCCTGCGCAACATCGCTTTTATCTCTGAGCACCGTGATGCTTTCCCGGGTGTTACAACGCAAATTCGCACGACACGCACCTATCCCTATGGTGCTCTGGCAGCGCATGTGTTGGGTTATACCGGTACCGCCTCCGAAGACGATCTGAAAAATGTGCCCGATGGTCGCGATATTGAATCGGGCGATGCGGTTGGTAAAAGCGGGATTGAGCAGACATACGATTCGTTAATTGCTGGTGATCATGGTCAGCGTGTGCTGGTGACAGATGCGAAAGGCGTTGTGCAGCAGGTAGTAAGCGAAACGGCCCCCACTAAGGGCAACGATGTCTATCTGACAATTGATGCGCGCTTGCAGCACGTAGTGGATCGTGAATTGCGCTCCATGGTGACAGATGGTACTGGTACCGCGGCATCATGTGTGGTTATGGATGTCAATACGGGCGGCATCGTGGCTATGGGCAATTATCCAACCTATGAGCCGGAGCATTTTATTGGTGGCATTTCGCAGGATACCTGGGATGCCTATCAGACTGAAGAGTCGCATTACCCGTTAATGAATCGTGCCATTGCAGGTACCTATCCGGCGGCTTCTTGTTTTAAGGCGTTTACGGGGCTTGCGGGGCTCACGTATGGCTTTGCTGATACCAGCCGTACCTGGGACTGCCAGGGTACATGGACCGGCTTTGGCAAAGAGTTTCCTCAGCAATGCTGGGATAAAGCAGGGCACGGTTGGATTGGCTTTCGTGAAGGCGTTATTGTTTCATGCGACGTCGTGTTCTATGAAATTGCAAAGAGCTTTTATGACGCGCGTGGATCCATCGGTGAAGAAGCCATGCAGGACTTCATTAAGGAATACGGGTATTCCGCTTCCACAAACATTGATCTTGCTGGCGAATCTGAGGGCCGCATTCCTACCCCTGAATGGAAAAAGGAATACTTCAAGGATGTTCCGGAAGAAGCGCAATGGTTGCCTGGCGATATGTCCAATATGGTAATCGGTCAGGGCTATGTGCTGGTAACTCCTATTCAGGTTGTGCGTGCCTATGCCGCTGTTGCAACCGGCAAACTGTTGCGTCCTCATGTGCTCAAAGAGGTGCGCAATTCATTGGGACAGACCGTATTGTCATTTGACACCGTTGAAGATGCTACACCCGATGTCAAAGAGGATTTGCTCAATGTTATGCGCGATGCGCTGCGCGGCGTAGTTTTGGAAAACGAGAGCGTTTCTGCAGACTTTGGTTCGTATTCGTTTACGGCGGCAGCAAAAACCGGTACGGCAGAAGTTGCAGGTAAGCAGGACATGGCATGGTTTTCTTGTTATGCCCCCTATGAGGAGCCCAAATTCGCTTTAACGTTATGCATTGAAGAGGGCGGCAGTGGCGGTGCCGTTGGTTCGCCGGTAGCGGCTCGCATTATGGATGCCGCTATCAAAACGCTCGATAACAGTATTCAAGAAGATATGGCGCCAATTCAAGGAACGGGGGTGACCGCTCATGCCTAAAATGATGAACGAGATCAGTTCACTTCGCATGCAAGATCCGGCGGTTGCCAAAGCGGTCAAGCCGCGCCGATTCAAGTACATCAATCCGGCATTTATTTTCTTTGCGCTGGTGCTTATTGCCTATGGTTTGCTGATTCAGTTTTCAGCTACTGCAACCGATCCGGATTACAGCTTTTCACGTCAGTTGATGGGCGTTGCTGTGGGTGCGGTGCTTTTCGTGCTTATCACGCGTATGGATTATCACGCCCTGTCGGGCTATACCACTGTATTCCTCATTATTAATGTGGTGCTTTTGCTGTCTCCTCATATACCTGGCTTAGGTGTCGAAGTTAACGGCGGCAGGTCGTGGATCAATCTTGGCATGCAGATTCAACCAGGTGAATTCGCGAAGGTTACCGTGGTATTGCTCTGTGCTTCAGTTATGGCACGCTATGGCGGTCGTTTGGACGATTTGCGCGAATACATCAAAGCTCTGCTTATCATGGCGGTGCCGTTTATCTGTGTTATGACGCAGCCCGACTTGGGTACCGGTTTGGTATACCTGATGATCGCTGGTTTTTCGTTGATTATAGGTGGGGCTAACTGGCGTTTTATTGTGGGTACTCTTGGAGTTTTGGTGGCCTTGGTGGCGCTTGTTTTGGCGATAGACCCTATTTTGGATAGCATTGCCGGGCACGACGTTTTAATTAAGCAGTATCAGCTATCCCGCCTGATGGTATTCATGGACTCTTCCTACGATACTTCAGGTGATGGGTATAACCTCCAGCAGGCAAAGATTGCTATTGGCAGCGGCGGTCTGTTGGGTAAGGGTTTCATGCAGGCAACGCAATCGTCGTTAGGTTTTTTGCCTGAAGCACCCACCGATTTCGTGTTCTGTGTGTTGGCAGAGCAGTTCGGTTTTGTGGGCGCTTTGGTGCTGTTGGCTTTCTACATTGGTCTGATCGTTGTCTCTGTCAATGTGGCGCGCAATGCAAGCGATCTGTTCGGTACCATTATTGTGGTGTGCGTTGTGGGCATGTGGCTGTTCCAGATTTTAGAGAATATTGGTATGACCTGTGGTTTGATGCCCATTACCGGTATTCCTCTGCCGTTTATCAGTTACGGTTCATCATTTATGGTTGTTAACTTCATGATGCTGGGCTTAATTAATTCGGTGTGGGTGCATAGCGGCCGCTCATAGCTCAGGTAACGTGGTAAGCTATCTCGCAGCAACCGAAAGGGGACATATGAAGCTTCCAGTAGATATTCCTGCAGTTATTGCTGCTGCTATCGATATTGACCGTGCCTGTGAGATTCCTGTTTCTGTCAATATTTTGATTGATGAGACGGCATCGTCCGACTTTCAGGTATTCGTTCGTGCGGGCTTCAACAGCGAATCCCCTAATTCGCGCGTTATGGTGAGCTATTTCCCAGCCCAAAACCCCGACAGTACGCTTGCGTGTGATTTGACGGTTATTGCAGCTGGTGATAACGATCAGGTTGGTGCCTTGGCGGAATCGTTTCGTGAAGCAGGTACTCCGGTACTCGTTGTGGCGCAGTCAGCTGAAGCGGTGCGCGTGATGGCTGAAAAGACGGGCTACACCTTACCAGAAGAAGACGTGGTAGGTGTTCCTGGCGGTATCTTTAACGACGATACCAAAGATGCATTGGGCAACGCGGTCGGTCGCTGGATTGTCCAGAAGGTCGAATCCGACAAGCGCTTGGCATTTTCTATCGCCTATCCTTTCGTGCGCAAACCCTTGGCTTATGATGCTATCCGTGCAACGGCGCTGCAGAATGCCGGTGTGGGCGTGGTGACCTTTATTCCGGGCGTCGATATGCCTATCATGACGGCAAATCAGATCAAGATGGTGTTGCAGATTGCCGCAGCATACGGTCAGCGTTTGGGGGCAGATCGCGTCAAGGAGATGATTGGCGTTTTGATCAACGCATTCATCTGTCGTGGTATTGCGCGCAGTGTTGCTGGAGCTATTCCAGCGCTTGGCTGGGCCATTAAGGGCGCGATGGGCTATATAGGCACTCAGGCTATTGGTCGTGCTGCTATCGAATATTTTGAAGGTGGCGGCAATATTGCTGGGTTGGCTGCGTTGGCAAACAAAACGCTCGACGATGCTTCAAAACTAGTCGAGGAGGTTTCCAGTAAGCCATCGGTGCGCGGAGCTGCTTCTAAAGTGGGGCCTATGGCGTATCGTGCAGCAAATGCAGCTCTTGATGCGGCAACGCCGGTTGCCAAGGCGGCTGGCAAGACCATTTGGTCATCCATTAAGCCTGGCGGCAAGCGCAAGAAGCACTCATATCGCTAGGGCTAACCCTATCAGAAGACGTCGAAAACACCTTGCTGGAATAAATGTTGCTGCGGAAAGCACGCCGTCGCGAAAGTGTGTTGTTGTGAAAGGGTGGCGTGTAAACAATTGCTGCGAAAGCGCAAAACAATATACGTGGAATTATTGACGCGAGATCAGGTTCTGGTATAGTACCTATTCGTTGACAAAAGATTTAAGGGGCGATTAGCTCAGGGGGAGAGCGCTACCTTGACACGGTAGAGGCCAGTGGTTCGAAACCGCTATCGCCCACCATTTACTTCCACATTTCGTGTAGCACATAAAAATGGGCGCTTAGCTCAGTGGGAGAGCACTACCTTCACACGGTAGGGGTCGCTGGTTCGAACCCAGTAGCGCCCACCATTTAAAACACGAGGTCAAAGGCTAGTTTTGGTCTTTGACCTTTTTTGATACAGGGGCAAAACACTGTTTTATTCCGAAATAATTCCGAAATCGTTCCGACGAATTGCATTATTTTGCATTTAATTTAGCCACAGCTTCTTCTAAATCGTCGGTATTTACGTGTGTGTAAATGCGCATCGAAACACGCTCGTCTTTCTGCCTTAGAAGCTGCTGAATAATCTTTGGCGGCAGAATCTTGGCAGTTTCCGTTGCAAACGTATGGCGCAAATCATGGAAGTGCACGCCTTCGCATCCTAGCTTTTTTCTGTTTCTCTGCCACCATCTTCCTAACACCTTAGGGTCTAATGGGTCGCCAAGCTCATTGGCGCATACGGTGTGCTCATCGTTTTGTATAACGCCGTATTTTTTCATTTGCCTTGCTTGCTCTTCTTTCCAGTCAAGCAGGTATTTGATTAAAGATTGCTGTATTGGTATGGCTGCTAATTTTCTGCCGTGTGCTTTGGTATCAGGCAGCATGATAATGCCATCTATTAAATTAGCGTGCTTCCATTTCAAAGCTACGCATTCTGAGCGCCTAAGTCCCGCCAGTAATGCTTCGATTACTGCTACATGATGTCTGTCGGTTGGTGCGCACGTCTCTATGAGCAAATCTTGCTGTTCCCTAGTAAGAGGCTCGCGTTCTTCGGTATCAATCCTTGGGCGCTCTACGTTGTCGAATGGATTGCGAAATGCTAAGCCTTGGGGGATTGTATATAAGTTATACATGGTGCTAGCTGTCTGTAGCGCCATGTTAACGTATGTACCTGATAACGGTTTACCGCTGGCACTATCGCCTGATAACATAGCCTTTGCAGCATTCTGAATCATGTAAGGTTCTAATTTGCCTGCAGGCATCTTTCCTATGTGCCGAGATAGAGCATCAAGCAGTCCTTCTATTTTGTTTGCGGTGCTTTCCTCAATTTGCTTCATATTAAGGCGATGCGGTACATATTCCTCTGAAAGCTGCTCGAATGTTAACTTGCGCCCAGGAGCATTACTTGATTGATTTTCGACTTCTTGCTCGAACTCCGCAAGCGCAGCCTTGGCTTCACGGTAAGTTCCGCTGAAAGTCTTAGTCTTTTCACCATACTTACCCGTTCGCGGATTAAGCCCCGTGCTAACACGCAGTAGCCACTTCCTGCATTTACCGCGTGGCTTACCAGGCTCTAATTGCTTAGGCTCCATGGTATAATTCACCTGCCAATCAATAGACGTTTAGTACCTGCTGATCGTTATTCGATTGGTTCACCTTTTGCCCCGCTGTTGGTCGCCAAACTGTAGCGGGGCTTTTTGTTTTATATCATTAACGGTAAGTATTTAGTCTGTTCTCGACAGCTTTTGACACCTCTCCATTCGACGATGCATAAGAAATAATTTCTCCATTAGCAGTAGATTTCCAAGCTGTAAGAGAATGAGAATAGTCTGATATTTCAGTAGTCGAAGTAAACGTATTGACAAATTGCGCAACACAATCTATTAATTCTTCTTCTTCTTCAGAAAAAACATCATCAGGGGTTTTTGATGCCGGAGCAATTACCTTTCCCCATCCATACTGTGCAAGAACAATGTCTCCGCTGTGAACCATTTTTGATATATGCACATCGTAATCATCCATAATAGGGCCATAATCAGCATGAGCGTAACGCATTCCAGTTAACGATCTTCCAAATTTTTCATAAGCCAGAAAATCGCAGAAGAATAATGCTTTTTGCAGTTTTGTCTTAAAAAGCTCTTCACACTTTATCGCCAAGCGAACAACAAGCGCGGTCAATCTACTATCATCTAAGATTCGATATCCATTTATATGGCTGGCAGGCGCATTTTCTTCCATAAAAAGATAGGCCATGCCATTCCACCAAATTTCGCTTATATCGTCGCCTTCTTCTAAACGCTGAATATAACTTCTAATTCTTTGTTGCGAAGATTGATTTAACGACTGTCCATTCATCTGAAATAGAAGCTTCGCACCATTGACATTTGATGCCATACGGATGGTATTACTATGCAAAAGATCAGGTATTGAGCCCTTTTCATATTTTGCAGCCGTTTGCTCACCGAAACCAAGAAACTTACTAAACTCACGCAAAGATAAACCCATAGCTTGCCGCAACTCGACTATCTCATTCTGCTTTACAAGATTGTGCAAATCACAGTATTTAGCGTATGCTGTTTTTAAATTTTCACCTTCGAGACGCGAATCAGCAATTATGACGTTGCAATTAGGGCAAATTGCAACTTTCGCATTATATTCAATTGGCTCACCCTTAATGATGATCTTGTCGCTAATAATCTGAATTGGCGCAACTAATTCTTCGTCGCACTCTACACAATATGTTCTAATAGATTCCATTTAGTTGCCCTCCTTTTCAGTAAATAGCTTTACGGATAGACATTTACTCCGTTCTGCATCGACTCTTATAGACATCTTTAGATATAGTTTTTCACCGCAGTAGATAGGAGAAAACTCTGCAACCGTCCATTTATTTTTGTATTTAGGATCCCTGTCTTCTTCGGGTCCATCAAAACAATCCTTAACTTCGAGAGACAGAATAATGTCTTTCAATTCATCGTAAGTCATGTTCCTGTCTGCTATAAATTGGTTGGTTGCTTCACGGTTAACAATAATGAAACCGTTCTTCTCTACTGCATGTTTTAGGTGTCTTAAAAAGAGTGCTATTTGTGTCGGTGACTTCAATTGCCTTCCTTGCTGTAATCAATTAATTACATATTTTTTGAAAAAGTCAAATTGTTTTGACGAATGGTTACTCCTTCTAAATTTGAAAATCAAAAGGTATTGTGTACCAGACGATCTCGCCTTCGATCTTCAGTTCCTTCCATTTACTCTCGTTCTCCTTGGTCTTTTAGCCAAGAGAAACCGTACTCAACCATTTTGTGACAGTTGCCGTAATTTTCTATCAGATAACGTTCCATATTTGTTCCTTAGGGGTCTCGATGATTCTTCGTGATGATATGTTCGGCAGGGAAATCAACATTGGTGATACGGTTTGCAAGTTAGACGACAACAGCTTTTGGCAAGTTGTAGGTATCTCAAAAGATCTTCTTGGTCGAACTCGTGTTGAAATGAAACCCGTATCTCAAGTTGGTCCATTCTTCGCTATGGTCAATGATGAAGGGGTTGTTGAGGGGGTAGGGAAGATGGAGTAGTTTCTTCTTCGCAACTTTCCCCTTAAAACTCCCAATCACATAGGAACGTTGAGTAAACTATCTGATCAATGTGACATCACAGTATGCTTTGGATTATAGGTATTGCAAACTCCATTACTGCTTTAGCTGCTCCTGCAGAAGACTTAGCAACATCTAATGCGTTTCTCAGCTTTTCTGCGACTGTTTTTGCATCTTTGTTTTGGGCGGCAGACAAATCAAGCATCAAGGCTTTAAGTTCTTTTATTTGATCTTCAGTAAGATCGCTTGATTCTATGGCTTCTATGGTTACCGATAAATCAACCCGTACCGAGGCGGTTGCTTTAGCTGAATTGTTGATGTTGGTGACGGGTTTTGCATACCCCATGTTGTCCATATGAAAGGCGAGCCATCCTGCAAGCGCCCTTAGACCGTTTATACTGTGATCGTTCAAAAGAGCATCACATCGCATCGTTCTCATTATGTGCTTATATCCCTTAGCTTCGGCAAACAGTCCTTCAATTATTTCTTGATCAGCATTAGAATTGATCGCCTCTTGGCATCTTTCCCATAAATCGTATGTAGCATTCTTCTGTTCCATTTGTATCTTCCCTTGTTTGTGAACATGTGCAAATAATGCACATTTACCTATTCCATCTCCTCCTTAGGTTGAAACCAAACAACAGTTCCAACCAATTCGACTGTCGTTTCGTCGCTTTGGGTTATGACTATATCGGTATACCCCTCTTCCCATGATTCTGGGCTTAAGATAAGCGTATTCGCTCCTTTATACATTCGGCGCATTACATAGTCATCATCATTAAGCTTCACGACTGCAATAGAGCCATTCATGGGAGGTTTCGTTGGATCAACTAAGATATGACAGCCTTCTGGATATACTTTGCTCATGCAATTTCCTTCTACTTCAAGTAGATAGCCGTCTTGATGGCGCTCCCAGACTTCGTAAGGAACAGGTATCTGCGCGTCGATAACATCAGGCTCCTGGGCATCTCCAGCATGAACGCGACCTAGGAGTGGAAGGTAAGCACGCTTTGTCGGTATGCTTTGCGGTATTGCTTTATCGGGAACGTTCGAGTTGTCGCTAACAATTTCGGAAACGGAAACCCCGAAAACTCCAGCAATCCTTTGAATCATTCCCATCCTGGGATTACTCCAACCACGCTCCCACTGCGTAACTGTTGATCTCGCCACATCCAACTTTTCTGCTAGCTGTTCTTGCGTCAGATCATTCTTTTCGCGCAAGTACTTTATGTTTGTCGAAACAGACATCCTGTCTCCTTAATGTCAACTTTTTATAACATTTTAGTTATCTTTAATTGACACAACAACGTTTGTTTAGTTAACATTACAAACAGCGAAAGGAGGAATATGAAAACGCTTAAGAGCATGCGTGAAAAGCGAGGAGTTAGCCAAAAAGCCGTAGCAGAACACCTCGGTATATCTAGGCAAACGTACTCTCGCTACGAAGAAGAGCAAGAAAAAATGACTATCGAACAAGCGAAGTGTGTTTGCGCTTTTCTTAACTGCGATATTGCAGATATTTTTTTGCCTTCTAATGTTAATTAAACAAACCTTTGAGCAACCAGCCATTAAGGAGGTGAGCAATGCGCGTAACCATCGAGATAACCGAGACGGAATCGGTTGGCAATTTCGAAAAAACAAAAACGGTATGCATAACTATTCCTTCGCAGCCATGTGAAGACCTTTATGAGAAGGATGGTGATCCCAATTAAAGCATGGCACTGGCTGATACATGAAGCCAGCACGCAGCAGTTCGCAGCGGTCGCATCAGCGGTGGTTGTTCTTGGCTGTGCGCTGAGTTTCACGTCTGGCTACTTAATCGTTCGATTTTTGATGAATTAGGAAGGAGGAAAAATGGACATTCAAGTTTTCAACAACGATCAGTTTGGCTCGATTAGGGCATCGCTTTCGTCCGATGGACAACCTTGGTTTGTTGCTAAAGATGTATGTGACTCTCTTGGAATCGGCAAGTATCGCGATGCCTTATCTCGTCTTGATGATGACGAAAGGGGGTCGGTATTAGTGGACACCCCTGGAGGTCCCCAAACGGTAGGAACAGTTTCCGAAGCAGGTTTCTACAAGCTGGTAATGCGTTCACGTAAACCAGAAGCTAAAGCATTTCAGCGTTGGGTAACTCATGAGGTTCTGCCTGCAATTCGTCGCACAGGTGGATACATGGTAGCGAAACAAGACGAAACACCAGAAGAGATCATGGCTCGTGCAGTATTGGTTGCGCAGGATACTATCAATCGTCAAAAGAAACAGCTTGAGGAACTTAAGCCAAAGGCGCTATTTGCAGATGCTGTAGCAGCGAGCGATGGAACCTGTCTTATCGGTGAGCTTGCAAAGACGCTTAAACAGAACGGCGCCAATATCGGGCAGAATCGCTTGTTTTCGTGGCTTCGTGAAAATGGCTATTTGGGTAAGTCCGGAAGCAATCGCAATGTGCCAACTCAACGTGCAATGGAGTAGGGTCTGTTCCGTATCAAGGAAACAGCCGTCACGCATTCCGATGGCCATGTGACTATCAATCGGACCACTAAAGTAACTGGAAAAGGACAACGCTACTTCATTGAGTTGTTCGCCAAGCGAGGTGAGTTCATTGCCTAGTAAAACAAAGAGCCCTGAAAACAATCAGGGCCCCAAAACCACTAATCAGTATACAACAATCGCGCCAAGCTCTGAATATCTCACGGTTCGAGAGTTCGCAGACCTCTTCAAGCTTTCGCCTGTTTCCGTGCGTAGGCACTGTGAAAACGGCAATATCCCTGGCGCAATTAAATTCGGGACACTCTGGCGTATACCAGTCAAGGAGGAGGACTTACCATGCTAGACAACATCTTTCTCGCAGATTCGATTGTCTGTGTACTGGCCTTTATCTGTTTCGTGGTGATATTTCTTATCTTCAAGGCAAATAAGGCATCTTACGATAGCGGCTATGACGAGGGTTATTCTGACTGTCTTAACGACTTGCAGAAGGACTTAAACCTTGAATACAAGCAAGGCTACGAGGATGGTTACGCTGACGGATCAAGGAAAGCTGCGTAATTATGGAGTACCTCTTCGAGATTCCTGGCACGCTACCAACGCTCAATCAGTACGTCAACAAGGAGCGCACCAACAGGTTCATGGCAGCTAAGATCAAGCGCGAAACCCAAGAGCGCATTATCTCTTGTTTAGACGATGACGCACCGCGCTTTCCAGGATGCGTGACCGTTTGGTTTGAGTGGATCAGGCCTGATATGCGCAGCGACAAGGACAACGTGGCGTTTGCGAAGAAATTCGTCCTAGATGCGCTTCAGGAAGCAGGCGTGATTACAAAGGATAGCTGGAAGCTATGCACTCCATACGATCGAAAGTTTGCCGTTAACAAGTCCAATCCTCGTACTGTGGTGCTGATTACCGACGAGGTGATCTAGTGACGCGTAAAGGCGCTAAGCAGAACGCTTGGACTACTACAGATGAGCAGTTCTTGCTCAAGTACGCAGGCGTTCTGACCAGGCGTGAGATATGTAGGGAGCTTAAGCGCAGCACGGAATCAGTGAGGAACAAAGCCAAGCGATACGGAATATCCCTACGGTGTTTTGTTAGCAAACTCACCTGGTGTAACAACTGCGCAACTTGGCGATCAAGCGTATCAGAGCGAACGGGCTACTGCCGTGTATGCGCTAAGCGTGAGATGCTAGAGCGCAGCGAAAAGCGAGTAAGTGACGAGCTTGCTCATCTTAACTTCAATCAGCGCACGCTCTATCTCAATGAAGAAGCGCATCGTGGAACTAGGCAGGCTCCATCAAGGCCCGTTAAGCAGGCGTCAACGGTTGGCAGCTTATATGCCAGGAGTAAAGCCGAAGAGCAGTACTTAAAGGATGTCGAGCGGTGGGAAATTGCTTGCTTAGATCAGCTTATCAACGCCAATAAAACCAGGCTTAAGCGCATCCGCCAAAAGCTGGGAACTAACCCAAGAAAAAAATTAAATGAGTGACCACTTTATATATAAGTGCTGGTCAATGTCATTTTGCTGACGTTGGCAAAATCATAAGGAGAAATATATGCAACTTGAAGTCGTAAACATCGAGGATGTGTATCCCGATGAGAATAATCCTCGGAAAACGTTCGAGGGAATAGAAGATTTAGCGGAATCATTCGAACTAAATACCGAACGTCCAGGTGAGCCATTTACGCCGCCCATCCTGGTACGCGATGGCGGCATCTTTCGCATCGTGGATGGTGAGCGCCGCTATAAGGCACTAAAGCTTCGCCGTAAAACGTCATTTACTGCCAATGTCTGTGAGGACTTTGACGAGGTAAACACGCTTATGGCTATGCTTGCAACCGACAACAAGCAGCCCTTATCTGACATTGAGAAGTCGCGTGGCGTTCAGCAGGCACTACTTTTAGGTGTCGACCCTGTAAAGGTCGATAAAACCACCAAGGGCGCACATGCAAAGCGCATAAAGAAAGCTATGGAGCTTGTAGACGATGCAGCAGAGGATATGAGCCTGGATCGTCTGCTGGCGATCGAGGAATTCAGTGAGTATCCAGGCATCGTTGAAAAGCTTACCAACTGCCGCGAGCGCGACTGGGAAAGGATCGCTGATTATGAGCGCAAGCGCCTAAAAGACGAGAAGCGCATGCTGGCTGTTCGTGATGCCTTACTTGAGCGCGGCTATAGCATCTGTGATAGCGATGATAAGCCTGACAATTACTACTATGCAGGAGCGATCCGCACTGTAAAAGAGGTAGAAGAGCTAACAGATAGCTCTGATGAAGTTGTGTTTACGCCAGGGGTGGGCAATCAGTCGTATGAAAAGCTTAAGCTGCGAGAAGAAGAAGAGGGACAAGTATCTGTTATTGCTCAGATTCGCAAGCTTAAGGACACCTTTAAGGAATCGGAAGAAAAGCGCATGCTGTGGTTCGGTGAGCGCATGGGCGATCCTGACAATATACCGCATCTTAAAAAGCTTGCCGTCGACGCTTTTATTGAATTTAACGACATCATTATCAATCGTTTCCAGGATGATTTTCAGATCGACATGGACTGCGCGCCTTGCAAGCTTGTGATGGCAGTTGGCTATAGCAAGATGCGCATCTCGATTCTTATGTATATCAATGACCTGCTCGATTCGCCAGTGAACCCCTGGAATCTTCCGCATTTTAATGAATACCTCACCATCATAGAAGCCTTTCTTGCTGATGGCTACATTCCCGACCAATGGGAACTGGATTTATTCGACAAGATCAAGCACGTGATCGATATAACCGAGGAGGCTCTAAATGACTAAGCCTTACCGTGAGATTCGATTTACTGGAACGCAAGAAGAGATTAACGTTCAATGGGTTGAAGCACGCAAGAACGGCATTGGTGGCTCTGATGTGGCATCGATCATGGGGCTTAACAAGTACTCATCTCCGCTTAATGTATGGCTCGTAAAGACTGGGCGCGAAGAATCGCCTGACTTATCCGACAACCAGGCAGTTGAGTGGGGCAACCGCCTGGAAGATGTGGTGGCTGATAAATTTGCCGACGAACATCCAGAACTACAGGTGCGCCGTCGCAATGCAACCATGGTATCTATCGAACGTCCCTGGGCGTTCGCCAACATCGACCGCTGGGTAACTGACGGCAAGGGCAATGTGGGCATCCTGGAAGTAAAGACCGTTGGTATGCGTCGTGCTGCTGATTGGGATAATGGCGTGCCTCTGTATTACCTAACGCAAGTTACCCATTATATGAGCGTTACTGGATACCAATACGCCTGGGTAGCAGTTTTAATCGGTGGTCAAGAATTCCGCGAATACTATATCGAGCGCGACGAGCAGGATATTCAGGCAATTAACGATGCGGTAGACACCTTCTGGCGCGACTTCGTGGAGACCGATACCGCGCCTGCGCTGATTGGAAATGATCCAGAAGCTAACGCATTGCTTTCTCAGCATTCCGACTCTTCGCAAGAGTTCATCTCGATGCTGGATGAAGACGTATCCATGATCGATGAGCTGCAAGCAATCAAAGATCAGATTGACGATCTCAAACATCAAAAAACGCTCATCGAAAACAAGATCAAAGAGCTAATCGGTAGCAACAAAGGCATCGAAACCGAAACCAAGCGCGTTACCTGGGTACGATCCGTCCGCTCATCTTTCGACAAGAAAGCATTCGATGAAGCACATCCAGGCATCACGCAAGACTACATGAAGACATCGGTAACTAACGGGGGACTTCGAATCTCAGAAAAGAAAGGAGCTTAACGATGGGACAACTATCGCAAGCAACGCAAGGGCAACAGCTTCAAGCGGTATCGCAGCAACACAACGGCATGAAAGATATGCTCACAGCAGCCTGGCCACGCATTAAGGACGTTATGCCTAAGCACATGAGCCCAGAGCGCATGTTTCAGATCGCTCTGAGTGCCATTAACACTACACCAAAGCTTGCCGAATGCAGCCCAGCAACGATTCTAAGCTGCATTATGAAGTGTTCTGCGCTTGGCCTTGAACCTAGTGCTGTAGACGGCCTAGGGAGGGCTTATATTCTTCCGTATCGCTCCAAGCAAGGTATGCAGGCACAGATGATTATTGGCTATAAGGGAATGTTGGACTTGGCGCGCCGTTCTGGTCAGATCAAGGACATTAGCGCCCGTGCAGTATATGAGGGGGATGAATTCGAGTACTCCTTCGGCTTGGATGAAAGGTTGCATCACCGCCCAGCGGCACGCGAGCACGAGCAAGGCGAGAAGCCAACACACGTCTACATGGTTGCTCATTTTAAAGACGGCGGACACTACGTGGACGTAATGACCGCCCAGGAAGTCGAGGCAGTACGTAAACGCTCCAAGGCAGCTAACAATGGCCCTTGGGTAACTGACTACGAAGCTATGGCCAAGAAGACCGTTATTCGCCGAGCTTTCCCTTACTTACCAGTATCGGTCGAGGCTATGAATGCAGCGGCATCAGATGATACCGACGGCGGATTTGTGGATCAGCTTGAGCACGCACCAATCATCTCCGAGCAAGACTTTGAGGTTCCTTCCCAGGAACAGCCAGACACCGAACCTAAGGGTCTTAGAAGGGCGGTTTGCCTTACTTGTGGACATGAGTTTGACGTGGCAGCAGATGCGACCTTAGAAGACGTTGTGGCAAATATGCCGCCATGCTGTGAAGACATGAAGCTCGGTTGGGTTGAGGAATAGCAATGGTCAAGAAACTCACGCCTAAAGAGGTGTTGGAGATATATCACTCAGACAAAAGTAATGCCGAGCTATCACGCATTTACCACGTAAGCGATGCAACATGCTACGCCATTAAAGCTGGCAAGAATTGGAAGTCAATCACAGGACATGAGGACGGTTCAAAATGAGTATTAACCGAGTAACTATTACAGGCAATCTGACACGTGACCCCGATTTACGTACAACCGCCAATGGAAACCCGGTTCTAGGTCTAGGTGTAGCGGTAAACGATCGTCACAAGAATCAGCAGACAGGTGAATGGGAAGACTATCCTAACTTCATTGACTGCACGATGTTTGGCTCGCGCGCCGAAAAGATCACCCCCTATCTCACCAAGGGAATGAAGGTAGCCATTGAGGGTAGGCTTCGCTGGAGCCAATGGGAAAAAGACGGGCAAAAGCGTTCAAAGGTTGAGGTAATCATCGAGGAGATAGAGTTCATGACGAACAAGGGAGAGCGCTCAAATATCCCTACACAACAGCCTCAGATGCCTCTTCAGCAAGCCTATCAACCTCCTCAAACAAACATACAAACTCAGATGCCCGGAATGCCAAGGGCAACGCCTTCGATGTATGACGCAGATGTTCCGTTCTAGGAGCGTTTCGCATGGCAGATAGGTTCACGTTTTTTGAAAGTTATTACAGGGCAGCACTTAAGCTGCCCGAAGATGAACAGCTCGCGTTCTTTAAGGGTATTTGCAGCCTTGCATTTGACGGAGTATTTCCCGAATACGAGCCAGGCAGTAAATCTGATATGGCTTACACGGTCATCCTCCCCCACATTGAGAAGTCTATCGAGATGTATAAAAACGGGAAAAAAGGTGGCAGACCGAAGAAAGATTCGAAGGTTTAAACCTAGGTAAAAACCATGGTTAAAACCCCCTTTAAACCATGGTTAAAACCCTGGTTTAAACCCCCCCCTTCTAGAAAAGAATTTGAATAAGAAGAGAAAAGAATAAGAAAAGAAGAGAAAAGCGGAGTTATCCACATCGCATTTTCACCAAGGAGAAGAACACCATGAACATTCGCTACGACATTAACCCTCAATCGTTTAGTTTCCAGCGCAGCTTTTACGAAGCAGCTCAAAAGTTATCTAGTGAAGAGCGTCTCGCCTTCTATGACGGAATTGCACAACTTGCCTTTGAACGCATTGATCCATCAGCAGACCCTTCTGCAGACATCAGCAACCAGCTTGCCATCGCATACGATCTCGCACTGCCTCAGGTAGAAGGATCAGCCGTAAAAGTTCACTGTGGCTCTAACGGTGGCCGTCCTCGTAAGAATAGCTGAGGAAAGCTATGGCTATTTTATCGTGTGAGCCTACTGACATCCGTTTAGCGGGCTTGTTAGAGGAAGAAGCGTACAAACAGTACATTAGCCAAACATCGTGCCTTAAATGCCCTCACAATCAGCATTACGACTATCCAGTAATGGGAGGACATATCACAGCAAGCTATTGCGATATTGACGGACAGTGGCTCACACCTGAGCTATATCGCTCAACCATCGAAGAAATGGGCTGTGAGCCGTAGCACTAGAGATTTCAGGGTACCAACACCTATTTCAATGCCAACACCAACCAAAGGAGATAAAAATGGCAGACACCATCAGTCATATTAGAGATTCATTATCCATTCAGCTCGACCGACTAAGCAATGAATCGCTTGAAGGCGATGAGCTTAAAGGGGAAATCAACCGAGCACGCGCTATGAGCGAGATCAGTGAGCAAATCCTAGACGCTGGCAGACTTGCGCTACAAGCAGCTCGCTTTCTGGATAACTCACCATCTGCAAATCCTAAGCTACCGGAATACTTCCATGAGTAAAGAGGTTGCTCGTCTATGGTGGAACGCTGAAATGGACGAGCTTTTACAGGCTTTCGTTCCCGGTCATACAGAGCGCGAAATCATAGACAAGTTTGAACGTAAGTTCGACATTAGGCTCAGAGTTCCACAGCTCAAAAACAGGATGACTACTTTAGGTCTTAAACAAGGAGTGAATTCTGGTCACTTCAAAAAGGGACAATCGCCGTTCAACAAGGGCATGAAACAGACCGATTTTACGAGTGCCGAAGCAATTGAGCGAACGAAAGCAACAAGATTCAAAAACGGCTTGATCCCTCATAACGCAAAAGGTAAAGAAATCGGGCGTGAGCGTGTTGGTAAAGATGGATGCATTAAGGTCAAAGTAAAGCTACATTCCAATAAAGACGGCGCGTGTGGAAACTATCGGGGTAAGCACGTACTCATCTGGGAACGCACTCACGGCAGACATATCCCAGACAAAACTGCGGTACTGTTTGCAGACGGAAACAAGCGCAATTTCGACCCGGATAACTTGGTAGCAGTACCGCGTAAATTGCTAGTGGTTATCAATCATTGCAATATTCCGTACTTTGATCGTCCGTCCTTAGAAGCGGCCATGAGAATAGCTGAAATCAAGATCAAATCCAATGAACTAGAGCTTTCAGAGCCGCGAACCTGTAAGGACTGTGGCGCTCGATTTATGCCTGAATTTAAGACGCAAGCACGGTGTCGTGCATGTATCAACGCAAGGAAGGAGTAGTAATGAGTGAACCAATTTATAAATGGGACTGGCTAGGCAATAAACACGTAGGCATTTCTAAAGATCGCGTTCGTGTTGAAGACAAGAACGGGGCGGTTGAATACGTACCGGAACGAACATGCTGGCTTGACGGGTGGGATGCAGACGACGAAATGGAGCAAGCGCAAGAGAGCGTTGATTCAACGCCGGAAGATACACGAGCCTACCGTTGTTCGGAATGTGACGTTATTTTTCGAGCAGACAGGTACGGAAAACCACGATACTGTCCAGAATGTGGTGCAAAGGTGGTTAGCAAATATGATAACGAATGAAGATCGCCGCGAGGTTGCAGAAGAAATGCGCCAGAGAATGCGCGAGGGATACAACTTTACATCCCTCAACATTGCGGACGAGATTGACGTTAATGAAGCGGATTATGACGACCCGTACCGCTTCGATGAAGACTGCTGGAAACGTCTCGCTGATCTAATAGAGCCAAAACCGGAACGGACATGCGAAAACGTAGCAACAGAAACTGGCATATTATTTACCTGTTCTGAATGCCATGCAGACTTTATTAACGAACCAATAGACGGTATGTTTAGCTACTGTCCTAATTGTGGTGCTAAGGTCGTGAGCGAAGATGAATAACGAATTAAAGTCTTGCCCATTTTGCGGCGGTGAAGCACGCATCGAAGACAACGCATTTACTGATGCATTCTTCATTATGCGCGAAAGATGCCATACAACTTCAGATGTATACAGCACCAAGAATGAAGCAATCGAAGCCTGGAATACGCGAGCTTACGAACGTGAATGCAGCGATGCCAATTGGTTAAAATTCAGCCCGATTTTTAACTCATAAATTCAAATCAATTAAAAACTTAACGAAAGTAGTGAATATGAACATACAAAAAGTAGTTATGAACATAAAACTTGATTGCACGTACCCAGAAGGCATTGATTACGGATACGCCCACGAAGGGGACGCTGGTATCGATTTACGAGCAGACGCTGACTATACCGTTTGGACTAATTCTAGGCAGCTTATTGGTACGGGTTTGAGTATCGCACTTCCAGAAGGCTGTGCAGCGTTTGTAATGCCACGTAGTGGGCTAGCGGTTAAGCATGGTGTGACGGTGCTTAATTCACCGGGTGTGATCGATTCAGGTTATCGAGGAGAAATTAAGGTGCCGCTTTATAACAGTGATGCCTATACACCTTTCGAGGTTAAAAAGGGTGATCGCATTGCACAGCTAGTAATCATGCCAGTAGTCCACGCAGAGCTAAACCGAGTGGATAGCTTAGACGAAACCGAGCGCGGGGCTAATGGATTTGGCTCGACGGGGGTGGAGTAATGACTTTTATGACTAAACTTAAATATTGTCCGTTCTGCGGTAGTGAAGCTGAGTACTACTTAATGAATACAGAGGAGTTCGTATTATTAAGCTGCTCTAACGAGAATTGTCCTGGATCAGACGCAGATGGATATATGATCAAGCCTTTAAAGCTAGGCAAGATAACACCTAAAACAGATACACAAAACTAATTATAGGGGCTGATAAAGCCCCTATTTTTATGCCTAAAACTAGAAAATTGTTATTGCGTGTATTATACATAATCCTGTATAATACAATACGTAAGGAGGTGATGAAAATTGAAATTAAAAAAGATCAGGATAGAGATTGAACTTGAAAAGATAATTGCATGGCTCGTAATTAAATTCAAGTAAATCTCAAGTCCCGCTCCGAAAGGGGCGGGGCGCTCCTGATCTTTCGCCAAGCCAATTATAGCAAAACAAGGAGGCCACATCATGCCAACAAGTGATGCTCAAAAGAGAGCAAGCAGAAAATACGACAAAGAGAACATGGTGCAACGAGTTGTAAGGTTCTCTCTGCACGAACGCGATTTATTAGGGCAACTTGATTCAAAGCCAAATAAGGCAGGCTATATTAAGTCATTAATTAAGGCTGACATGGAAGGCCGGGTTAAGTGGGAATAAGAGCTAGGTTTAATCTGTTACCAATGCTACAAGCTGCTATACTGCAAATGTAAGCGGTGCCCCGCCAGATCGGGCAGCATCGTAGGTTTTATGAACCCCGCCAGCGGTGCAAGTGCAAGCGGGGTTTCTTTATTCCGTTAATGCCGTTCGCTATTTCTGAGCAATGCCGATGATTGCTACTACAACACTAAAGATCGCGCATACCGCGATAACTGTTTGAGCATCCATCGGCAACACCTCCCTTCGGAAGATGCCGCCCAACTAGCGAAGCACCAGAAACAAATTCTATCAGAGTGACACCTACCAGATCATAGCTACTGCAGTAAGTATTGTTATGAGCTTTACTTGCTGTAGCTCCTGCTCCTGTGGAGTTCCCCTTCTTGGTGAGAGCCGTACCTATGTGGTGCGGCTCTTTCTATTTGTGAGCCAGGGAGTGACACATTGCAGACCATAGCAGTAAGGAGAGTAAGCACATGGGCAATTCTAATCCACGCACAGCTAATGGGCATGCACGCAGGCAGATAAGAGCATGGCTAAGAGATCAGGGATTGCCTTGCCATATCTGCGGCATGGCGATTGATTACAGCTTGCCTGCAGGGGACCCTATGAGCTTCGAGGTTGATGAGATTATCCCAGTGAGCAAGGGAGGTTCACCAATCGATAAGCGCAATGTAGCACCAGCACATCGCATCTGCAATCAGAGGCGAGGCAATAAAGATATCAATCATGGGACTACTCCACGGGAGTTGTCTTGCCCTACCTCGCGCAAGTGGTGATTGGGTGGGGAGCACCCCCTCCCCCTGGGGTGACGGCGATCCCGTGGGCATAGAGCTTTTTTCTCTCTACCAAAAATGAGAAAGGTTCTCAAATTCGAAGGAGGAAATCTAAATGGGCAAAGCTGATCGCTTTACAGAAGATGAACTCGAGTATATCAGAGCGGTCTATCCGAATTTGGGACCTACTGCCATTTCACGAAAACTGGGGCGCAGTCTTTCGGCGGTGAAGCGTCGCATCAAGGAAATGGGGCTTAAGAAAGAGGATAAGATCGTCGAATTCCCAAAGGCTGAAATCAAGGTGGTCAATCCGCAAAGCGAAATGGCTCGACTGGTCGAAGTGCGCGACATTCTACGCGAGAGCCTATTCGATTGCCCACCCAACGCAATCGCTGCGATTTCGAAAGAATACCGATTTGTCCTGAAAGAAATCGACGAGCTGAACGGCAAAAGCGCCAAAGAATCCGAAAATCCACTCGAGCAGCTAGCAAAGGTGATCGCCAATGGCATGTAATCCACGGCTCAGAGTGGCGCAGCCTTATGATCTTGACTTCGCGTCCAAAGTTCAGGAAGTCGCTGCTCTCGCAGGAATTCACCAGACTAAATGGCAGGTCGATTTAATTAAAGACTGGTCAGCTCACACACCAGACGGGCAATGGATACACCGTCGCTGTGGTGGCTCCATTCCTCGCCAGGCTGGCAAGTCAGTAGACGGGATTGTATGGTGCGTGTTCTTATTGGCGATCCTGGGCTACGGCATTCTATGGACTGACCACAACTATTCGACCACGTGCGAGATGCTCAGGCGTTTTCAAGAGATATTTGGCAAGAAAAAGAACGACCCAGATGCTAAGTATCAATTTTTTAATCAGCTCATCGAACGCGTCAGTAATCGTACCGCCCAGGAAGCAATATTTCTAAAGAATGGTGGTTTTATTTGCTTTTCGACGCGAACTAAGTCAGCTGCTCTTGGTTTTAGTTTTGACGTTGTGATTTATGACGAAGCTCAGGAACTTAAAACCGAACAAATGACGGCCATTCAGCCAACTACTACATCTGGCGCACATCACAATACCCAGGCGGTCTTTTTAGGCACGCCTACCCGCGCAGGCAGTAATGCCGAAGTTTTCAGCGACATGCACAAGGAAGCCTGGGAAAATCCACTCGATGATATGTGTTGGATTGAGTACGGTGTGGATGAAGTCGGCGACGTACTCGACGAGACGCGCTGGACGCTCGCTAATCCCTCAATCGAGGAAGGCGTAGCCGACATGAATGCCATTAGAACGGGTATTCGCGCGTTTAAATCCGACACTCTGGCAGCGGCACAAGAATATCTAGGCTATTGGCTCCCTAAGGTCGCTAACGCACTTATATCGAAGAAAGAATGGCTAGCGTGCCAGATTGACGTTGACGATGCGCCACAGGAAGGCCGTATAGCATATGGCGTGAAGTTCGCTCCTGACGGATCAGAGGTCGCTCTATCGGCTGCTATAAAGCCGAAAGACGGTATACCGCATGTTGAACTTATCTGCGTAAAAAGCATGTCATATGGAACCACTTGGCTTGCTGATTGGCTCGCAGAACGACCAAATCAAGCGTCATGCGTGGCAGTAGACGGCAAAGCTGGAACAGGCACGCTCACGGAAAAGCTACTCGGTCGCGTACCGTCTAAGTACTACAGAGTAATGAAAACGCAAGAAGCTATTACGGCATCCGCAATGATGCTTGAATCTATCCAGAACAACCAGATTACGCATATCGAGAGTCCGGCGCTTGATGGATCGGTTCTGTCTGCTACAAAGCGCAAGATCGGCGATAGCGGGGGCTGGGGTTTCAGTGGTGACACATCGTGTGCAATAGAGTCTGCAGCCAATGCTTTATGGGCTGTGACAACTACTAAGCGTGATCCTAACCGCAAGCAGGAGGCATCATTTTGAGCTATCAAATCACTGAAGCTGCAGCCAACGCGAAACAATTAAAGCCAGAAGATGCAGAGCTCGTGCGCAAGCTTATTGGTATTTGGCGCCAAAAGTTACCAGGTAACCAGAAGCGAGATCGATATTACTTAAGCCATGTAAAGACAAAAGACTTAGGGATTGCTATTGCTCCTGAGATGCGTGGCAAGATTCGTTCGCGTATTGATTGGCCTGCTAAAGCAGTTGATTATTTGGCTGCTCGTTCGCAATTCGATGGCTTTACAACTTCTGACTCTAGTCGAACGAATCAGCTCATGCAGATTGCCCAGGCTAACCACCTGAAAGACTTATATCGTAAGGCTGTATTGTGCGAGCTAAAACATTGCTGTGCTGCTCTTGCGGTAACCGATGGTGATAATGGCCCTGTTATTAGTGCCTATCCTATGACCGCATGTGCGCTCATGTGGGATGACGCACTAAAAGAGGTAAAGGCAGGGCTCGTTGTTGCAGAATCAAAAAAGATGCCTTCAAGCAACGTTCGAAAACCATCTGTATACAAGCTATTTACGCGCGACGCCTTGGTGACTATTCGTTGTGTTGGAATGGGTCAAGTCTGGATAGCTAATTATGCGTATCATTCAATGGGGCGACCTTTAATTGAGCCTATGGCGTATCGCCCAACGCTTGAGCGCCCCTTTGGGCGTAGTCGTATTACTCGTACGGTAATGTCGCTTACCGATGATGCTCAGCGCGAAAAGGAGCGCAGCGAGATCGCGGCAGAGTTTGCTGCATATCCTCAGAAATACCTTTTAGGAACGGACCAAGCTATGATTCCAAAAGATAGCCGCTATGCTGCCTATATTGGTGCAATTCTTGAGGTTACAAAAGGCGAAGGAGATACAGTTCCTACCTTTGGTCAGCTTGCTCAGCTTTCTATGCAGCCACATATCGACTATATGCGCTCCCTTGCTGCGCAGTTCTCAGGTGCAACTAATGTTCCTTTGTCTGCTTTGGGCGTAGTGTCTGACAACCCTTCGAGTGCTGAGGCTATATATGCTGCGAAAGAAGATATGGTTATTGATGCCCAGGTGCTTAATGCTGACAATGGCCGAGCTTTGGTAAATATTGCCATGATGGCGCTTGCAATCCAGGATAATAGCGATTTTGACACGGTTCGGAATTCTGGTGTTGCAGTCGAAGCACGCTTTAAGAATCCTGCTATGCCGTCCGTCGTATCTCAGTCCGATGCCATGGTTAAGCAAATCAGCGTTCTGCCCTGGCTTGCCGAATCTGATGTGGCGCTTGAGGAGCTTGGTTATAACGAAGAGCAGATTCAGCGCCTACACGCTGATCGTGCGCGTTGGCAGGGCATGCAGCTTGCTAATGCCACAATCGCTTCGCGATCGAGCAGCCAGACACAACAATCCCAGCAAGATGGGCAGACTGTAACTACGGCTGGTGAATAGCCGTGGAGTTTTCGGCTGATGATATTGCAAACCATAGCGACAACTTAAACGCTATCGGTGACGCTGCAGTTGATGACTTAAGGTTGTATTGTAGCGATCTGTTTTCTGGCGTTGATTGGTCGGATGCCGATGATGATACGCGAAAGCAGCTGCGCAATCAGGTTATAGACCATGTGAACTATATCCAGGAGACATACGGAAGCGCATCGGAGAGTATCGGTAGCTTGTTTTTTGACAATGCCTTATCAAGCGATGGAGAACTTGCTAATGCAGTAATGGCTGGCACTGCAAACAGCCAGCAGGTGTCTAATTCTGTCAGATATTGGGCGCGACATTTGTTTGGCGAAGACCCAGACCTTGATGCGTTTGTTGATGGCGTTTCAGCTTTCGTCCGCAGGACGGTGACCCATGCAGCTGACTTATCGGTAGCAGAATCGGCAGTAAGTACAAACGAGCAGAAGGACTTGGGCATTAGGTATGCTCGTGTGCCACAAGGGCCAACATGCGCATTCTGCATCCTGTTAGCGTCGCGTGGATTCGTGTACGCATCTCGTGAGAGTGCTGGCGAATTCAACAAATTTCACGATGATTGTAACTGTCGTATCGTTGCTGGTATGCCTGGGACGGAAGTTGAAGGCTATGACCCTGATGGCATGTATGATCGATACAATGAATGCAGGAAAGCGTTAACTTGCGGTCTAACTGGTGAAGATGATCCTATATGGCGCGACTGGAATAAGCTAACGCCGGATGAACAAGCGGCATACGCAGACGAAAAGGGTGTAGACGCGTACAATAACTACGTAATGCGTCGAATTGTTAGCGAAATGCGTACCCGTGATAGGCAGTGGCTATACGATGGGACACCTCCAGAATATGAAATAGAAATTGGCGCGAAACCGTCTAATAAAGAAATAGATACAGCCAATAGAATTGCTGAGCATGGTTTCAAGAGCAGATTTAGACCAACAAGAGATCTAGAAATGAAAAAAACATCAGACGTTTTTCTTGTTTCAGGTAACAGCAAAAACGAGGTTCTAACTGAGTGCGATTTTAAATGCGTAACTGGCAATGGGACACAAACCATTTACCATCAATTTGAAGAGGCTGCAGGACAAGCTAAGAGCATAGTTATCGATTTAAAAGATGCAGGAAGCAGATATGAAGATAAGAACTATGCAATTGAGAGAACTGAAAAGTTTATAAAATATCACTATCCAATTAAAGCTGGATTCAATGCTGGTGAAAATTGGGTATTCAATGAAGCGATGATTTTATTCAAAGATGGTTCAATGGTAAAAATTGCCAGGTAACTAGCCCCCCCTGCATAGGTCAGCGGGAGATTTACCTGGCAATTAGATTATAACACAGGAGGAACCATGAAACGTAATTTGGATTTGATTAGGGAAATACTGATCAAAGCAGAGGAAGCTGACGGTGGAATATCTGACTGTGATTTGGTTAACGATAAATATACGATTGCGGAAGTCGCATTCAATATTGAACTCATGCGCGAGCGCGGACTAATTGAAGCATCTATTGATCATGCTGGATTTAATAACAAACCATACTCTGTTGATATTGATCGTATAACCTGGGAGGGCTACGACTATCTAGATGCCATTCGCTCTCGTAAAGTTTGGGAAAAAGCGCGGCAAGCCATTTCTGCAGCGGTAGGTGATACATCGCTTTCAGTTGTAAAAGAAACGTGCCAGATAGTGGCGCAATCGCTAATCAAACAGCAACTAGGTTTATAGGAGCTGTCATGTCTTCCGATGATTTTGAGGTTATTGCTTATAAGATTCTTTCGTATTTATATGAATGCATGAAGCAAGGCAAAAAGATTGACGTTGCAGTTATGCGATCTCTTACTGACTGCAACGAATCTTACTTTGGCGTAGTAGTTAAGAATCTCCAATCAAAAGGATTCGTGGAAGGATTTCATTTTGATGGCTTGTCTGGCGTTGTAATTGATTCTCCTGTGTTAGCTGCTACAGGCGATCCTGCCATTACTATGGATGGCGCAATTTTTGTAAAAGAAAATTCGAGAATGGCACAAGTAAAGCAGTTTTTGGGGCATTCGTTTGAAATTGCCATCAAGACAGCGATTGAAGCAGCAACTCCTAGATTTTAACGTCAAACAAATAAATACAGCTAATTACAGCTCCACTTCGGTGGGGCTTTTTTATTGCCATGCGTCGAGTGACACCTAACAGATGATGCAGTTACGCAGATGTGAGCGGGGATCACATCACTACGCAGCCACAGCGGTAAGAGTGGCTCATTACTTCGAGACGAAGGAGAAACGTATGGCATTTGAACCGATCAACACGCAAGAAGAATTCGACCAGAAGCTGAAAGATCGCCTGGCGCGTGAGCGCGAGAAGGTTACGGCTGAGCTGAATGCGAAGTATGCAGACTACAGCGATCTAATGGAGAAAGCTAAGGCATATGACGAAGCGCAGGAAGCTAATAAGACCGAACTTCAAAAGGCAAATGATCGTATCGCAGCTCTTGAGGGCGAAAAGAAAAAGCGTGAAGAAGCCGATAAGCAGCGAGAAATGCGTGAAAAGGTTTCGAAGGAGACTGGCGTACCAGCCGACCTCATTTCGGGCGCTGACGAGGAATCGATGACCTCGTACGCAAAGAAACTCGCTGAATTCGCAAAAGTTCAAACGCCTGCAGCACCCAAAGACCCAAACCCGGGCAAATTCTCATCTGGTGAGGGAACCAACGATGAGCAACGCGAGTTTGCACGCGCACTGCTCGGTAAAGATTAAACCGAAAGGAAATATAAATGGCACTTGAAACTTCGAAAGTTAAACTGCCCTTATCTGTAGTTACTACTCTGATTAATAAGGCAAAGGACACCTCTACTATTGCGGCTCTGTCTACCGCTCAGCCTGTTAAGTTTTCTGATCAGAACCATCTGATCTTTACCCCGTCTTCCGAAGCTGAGGTAGTCGCAGAAGGCGCTAAGAAAGGCTCTTACGAGCAGAAGCTGTCCATTGTTGAGGGCAAGCGTTTTAAGGTAGTTACTACCACTCGCGTATCTGACGAGTTGAAGTGGGCTGACGAGGATAATCAGCTTGAAATCATTTCCAACATTCAGGCTGACCAGAACGCAGCTCTCGGTCGTGCATTGGACTACGTTGTCTACCATGCAATCAATCCTAAGGCTGGTACTGCACTCGGCGGCTTTACCTCTCTGGTATCTCAGGCTAACGAAGTAACCGCTACCGGTGACGGTGTAGCCGACATCGATGCTATGACCGATGCAATCATCGATTACAACATCAACGGCTTTGCTCTGTCTCGCAAGTTCGCATCCGATCTGCGTAAGCTGCGCGTACCTTCCACTGGTCAGCGCCTGTATCCAGAAATCCCGCTGTCCTTGAACGTAGGCAACTTTGACGGCATTGCGGCTGCTACTTCTGGCACTGTTGATGGCCGCTTGGCTACCGAAAAGACCAAGGTACTCGGCATCATGGGCGATTTCTCCCTCATTCATTGGGGCATGGTTCGTGACATTTACGCAGAAATCATCGAATACGGCGATCCCGATCAGAGCGGCATTGACCTTAAGGCTAACAACCAGGTCGCATACCGCACCGAAGCAGTATTCGCATATGCAATTCTCGATCCTAAGGGATTTGCAGTTCTCAAGTCTGCAGCTGCTTAAGGGGTGATTGAGTATGCCTTTGGTACAGAAATTCATCGTGGAGGATGTTGAAAAGGCATCCTCCCTTATGCCAGCTCATATTGCGCTGGTAAATCCAGACGGTACTCCTTGGACAGGCGGTGGCGGTTCTGCCGAGATTACTGACGGGTCTATTACTACGGCAAAGATTGCTGATGATGCTGTAACTGCCGACAAAATTGCCGATGGTGTTATTCCGACTGTTCCTGGAGCAGCAACTACGAGCGCACAAGGTTTGGTTAAAAAGGCATCTGCTACTAATGCTGTTGCTTCTGCCAATGCTGTTGTAGCCACAGGCGAAGCTCCTACCAAGGCTGAATTTGACGCGGTGGTAACGCTTTGTAATGAACTTAAAGCACAGGTAAATGACCTTATTACCAAGGCTAAGAGCGCGGGCCAGATGGCTTAAAGGTGAGCAACATGGCAAATGAGAGCATCATATTCGCAACAGCAGAGGACTACGCAGCGCGTTACGGGCTTACTACCGACGAGGATCGCTTAAATACGATTCTTGCTGATGTAAGTACCGCGATGGTCAATGCGTATGAGGGCTTCTGGGGCGATCCATATCAAGAGGGCGTTCACGCGAATTTCGATCGTTCTGCTTGCGCGGTATGCTGCTCCATTGCCCATCGCTCACTATCGGTTCCGGCTGGATTCGAGGGGGCTAATCAGTACAGCCAGACTGCTGGCTTGTATAGCGCGAGCATCACGTTTAGCAATCCAACTGGGGATATTTACCTTAGCAAGACTGAGCTAAAGCGCCTGGGACTGTACGGTCAGCGTATCGGCGCTGTTATGCCTTGTATCGGTGGTGAAGGTAATGTTTAGTCTATTTGCTACTGAGCAAGTAACAGTTATTCGTACTGGCAAGTCTTATGACGAGCTAGGCGAGCCGATTAAGGGCGAAGATGAGCGCGAACAGGTTGACGTGCTCGTCTGTCCTGGTGCAACTGCCGATCTAGACGTAACTCGTCCTAATGGCGCAATGGTCGCGTATACGTTGCATTTTCCAAAGTCATACACCAAGTCGTTAAAAGACTGCCGGATTGAGGTTCGTGGAAATACCTACTCAGTTATCGGTGATCCACAGCCCTATTCGGCGGCTAATACACCTGGTGAATGGAACTTAACCGTGGAGGTTGAGAAAGTAGATGGCTAGAGGTTTTAAGTGGGACCCGGCAGGATATAAGGCGATTAAAAACAGCTCCGGGGTTCAAAGCATGCTGTCCAATAAAGCTCAGGCTATTGCCGATGCCGCTAATGCGACCGTCAAGAATAAGGGATATGTGGCCGAGAAAGTAACCGGATATAAGGCTGGTGACACATTACATATCGTGCATCCGTCGGATGCTGAATCAACGTACAGCAATGCTAAACACAACACTCTACTTAAATCGTTGGGGGCGACTAAGTGATGGAAGTCGAGCGCGTAGTAGCTAAGAGATTGATGGACGCAACTGGAATTCCTGCTTTCCTGGAAGTGCCGGAAAAGCGACCAGATGAATTCATTACGGTCGAGCAGACCGGAACAGGTGGAACTAAGTTCGCTCGTATTTATTACTTAGCTGTTCAGTCCTGGGCTATGGATCGTCGACTTGCTGCTGAAATCGCCGATCTAGTCGAAGAAGCTGTTTATGACCTCGACGAGGAACCGAACATTTTTTACCCAAAAGCGACATCTACCTATAGATTTCCTGATCCCGATTCGAAACAGGATCGGTATCAGACAACTGTCGAACTAGTTATATGCAAAT
Source organism: uncultured Coriobacteriaceae bacterium (assembly GCA_900539675.1). GTDB lineage: Bacteria > Actinomycetota > Coriobacteriia > Coriobacteriales > Eggerthellaceae > Anaerotardibacter. The sequence continues at coordinate 38,922 of UQDJ01000008.1, forward strand.
AAGGGAGGGTATCATGCCTGAATCTAATAAAAACAATCAAGATAACGTTTCCGCTGGTAAAGGCGTAAAAGGCGGTTACATTTTCTCCGCACCAGCAGGAACCACTCTGCCTACTGATCTTGAAACCGAGCTGGATGAAGCATTTAAATGTTTAGGCTTTATTTCAGAAGATGGCTATGTGGAGACCGTCGAGGAAGATTCCGAGGATATGGTCGACATGAATGGCGATCTGATGGACAGCTCCACCAGTAACCGTGTGGAATCTGCCCAGGTTACCTTTGCCGAGATTAAATCCGAAACTTTAAAGCGTCAGTACGGCGAAAATAACGTCACCGATGCAAACGGCCTGATCACCGTTAAACATAACAGCGATTCTCACCCGGTATTTGTCTACGTACTCGAGATGGTACTTAAGAACAACCGTCGTTGGCGCAAGGTTGTACCACAAGGCCAGTCTAGCGAACTTGATGATCTTACGATCGCATCCTCTGAGCTTTGCCAGCGCGCTTTGACGATTAAGTATCTGACCGACGAGCAGGGCAATACCTGTTACGACTACATCGAGTCCACCGAAACTAGTAAGGTAGCCTGAAAGGATGAACAGGCATCTATGCCTGATGAGATAACCAATCAAGAAGGAACTAAGGAAAGCGAAGGCCAGGAATATGAACCAAGTCAAATTTAACGTAGAAGGCGTAAAGGGCGATTTTTACGTAGATGCTGACGCATTGAAGGACTACCGAACCGTTAAGGCATTTGCGCTCGCCAGCAAAGACCCAGAAGGCTTTTATCTAGCGATGGATCGTCTTTATATGGGCAATGATGCCGAATACGTTGATCGTGTTGGCGGCGTTGATAATCTGGCGAAACTTAACGACGCAGCAGCAGAGGCAGTGAAAGCAAAAAACTAATTGGATTCGCCGTCGCGTGGGAGGATGACCATGACGAAATCGTGGCTGACTTTGCCCAGTATTACGGACTGATACCGACGGCGGAAAAGATTGAGGGTGATCTAGAGACCATGGCGGTGCTGTGGTCTCAATTGCCCCGCGAATCGAGATGCGTTACTAAACATGCCCCAGAAGCCTTATGGGGCGAAACCGAGAATCTGTTATGGAGCATTGAACACTCACTCAGAGTGCTTGTTTGGAGACAAGTAACTAAGGACGGCAGGAAAGGCAGACGTATACCAAAGCCGCTGCTCACACCCGCCCAACGTGCTCACAATGAACAGGCCAAAAATAACGCTCTCGCTGCTAAAGATGAGATCGATAAGATACTCGGAATGGGAGGAAAGTAATGGCAGTTAACGTAGGCACTGCATACGTAACCGTTATGCCTTCCATGAAGGGGTTTTCTGCAGAGATCAACTCTCAGATGGGAACTGCTGGCAAGTCTAGCAGTTCCGCTTTTACTAAGGGATTCTCAGGGGCTGCTAAGTCATTTTCAAGCATTGGTACGAGTGCTGGTAATAGTCTCGTTTTGTCCTTTTCTAACGCAACTAAAAAGGATGTAGTAAGCGGGCTTACTGCTCAGGTTGAACGAGCTGCTGCTAGTGCGCGAGCGGCGAGCGTATCTGCTCAATCGGCATCAAGAGGAGCCGAAGCTGCTCAGATCAAATACAACGAAGCAGTTAGAAAATACGGAGCTGAAAGCTATCAGGCGATAAATGCTGAAAAGTCTCTCATTAATGCCAAGTATCAGGCAGAAACGGCATCTGATAGAGCTAAGTCAGCTACCGACGAACTAGCTTCCGCTCAAAGGAAATTAGCTGATGCCCAAAAGGCGCCAGATTCCGCTTTTAAAACCACTACGGCATCTGCTGAGGGCTTTTCTGGCAAGATGAGCGTGCTCAGTGGTGCTATAGGCGGCTTTGCTGCGTCGATTGCTACTACTGCTATTGGTGCTATATCTAATCTGTCTAGCGAAATCATGGAAGCGGCGGACAGTTCGCAGAAATTCGCATCCACGCTGTCATTTGCTGGACTAGATACGTCCACTATCGACTCGCTGACTGCCAGCACGCAGGAATACGCAGCTAAGACGGTATACGGTCTGAGCGACGTGCGTAACGTTACCGCTCAGCTAGCAGCTAACGGCGTAAAGGATTATGACGTACTTGCGCAGGCTGCTGGCAACTTGAATGCGGTTGCTGGTGGTACGGCTGATACTTATAAGTCTGTAGGTATGGTACTTACTCAGACCGCTGGTCAGGGTAAGCTGACAACCGAAAACTGGAACCAGTTAGCCGATGCTATTCCAGGTGCTTCCGGAAAACTCCAGGAAGCCATGCTGCAGAACGGTGCTTACACTGGTAATTTCCGTGACGCGATGGAAAAGGGCGAGATTACAGCCGACGAGTTTAATCAGGCGCTGCTCGACCTAGGCATGACGGACGTAGCTAAACAGGCTGCAGAATCCACTAGCACCTTAGAGGGTAGTTTCGGTAACTTCCAGGCTACTGTTGTCGACGGACTGTCCGAAATGCTGGCTACTGCTACTCCGTTGATTACGTCGGTGGTCAATAGCCTTAACGAAGGACTGTCCGGCGCATTCGAAGTTGCTAATAACGCAGTGAGCACGTTTTCTACGTCAATCAGTAATGGAGCCACGCCACTACAGGCGCTCGGTGATGCATTCGCAACACTGCCACCACAGGCGCAGGCCGCTGCTGGTGGTATCGCTGCTATCGGTACGGCATTCACGGTATCTAAGCTGGTATCTACTGGTAAGACAGTAGCATCTGCATTCACCACGATCGGCTCTGCTATGACTTCGATCGTTGGCAAAGCTACGTCTACTGCAGGCGGATTAGTTACTACTGCTGCAGCTACTAGGACTGCTGGTAGTGCTGCCAGTGTATCTGCTAGCCAGATGCTCGCTGGTGCTGCTGCTGCTGTAATTGCTCTCGGTGCTGGTGTCGCGCTCGCGGCTGCTGGATTGTCGCTGTTAGTAATGTCTGCTATCCAGCTGGCAAGTGCGGGACCATTAGCAATTGGCGTTATGGTCGGCCTGGTCGCTGCTATTGCTGGTCTTGCTGTAGGCGCTGCTATTTTGGGACCAGCACTAACCGCTGGTACTGTTGGCTTTATCGCTTTCGGTGCGGCTATCACGCTAGTTGGCACGGGCATTCTGCTGGCATCTACCGGCATTATGTTGTTATCGACTACCCTGCCGACTGTTGCTATGTTCGGAACTCAGGCGGCTGTAGGATTCGCCGCCCTGGGAGCATCGTTATTATTACTTGGTCCATCAATGATTGTTGTTGCTGCTGGATTGGTCGTTATGTCGGCATCGGTAGTAGTAGCTGCTGCTGGACTGGTAGCGTTGGGCGCTGGCGCGTTAGTCGCTGGCGCTGGCCTTACCGTTATGGGTGCTGGTGCCACTATATCCGGCGCTGGCTTAATGCTGATTGCCACCTTCGGCATGACTGCTGGCTCTGCCGTACTGATGCTAAGCGCAGGCGCTTTGGGTGCAGGTGCAGGGCTTACGGTACTAGGTGCTGGTGCCACCGTTGCAGGAGCGGCACTCTTAATCCTAGGAACTGGTGCCACAGTTGCTGGCGCTGGTATGACGGTGTTTAGCGGCGCAATGGCTATCGTTAGTGGTGCTATTGGTTTGTTGTCTGGCGCTATCACTCTGTTAGCTGGTGGCGTTACTGCCTTATCGGCTGCAATCATGTTGGCTGCTACAGGTTGCCAAACTATGGCTAGTGCCATGCCTACAATCGCGGGAGCTGCTCCGGCGGCTGCTGGTGGTCTCGGTGCTTTGGCTGGTGCGTCGGTTGGTGCGGCTGCTGGCTTAGGCGCTGCTATTCCTGGATTGTCTGGTTTGGCGGCTGCTTCCGGTGGTGCTGCAGCGGGTGCTATGGCCGCTTCGGCTGCGCTGTTGGCTCTCATGGCTAGTACCATTACTGCTACGGCTTCACTTCGAACCGCGCAGACTGCGCTTATGACGGTTGGCGCGGCATCTACTCAGATGGGCGACAAAGTTAAATCAAGTGCTAACGATGCGCTATCAGCTATTAAGTCTATGGCATCTGATATGCAATCGACCGTTAACGGTATGCACTTAGAGATTCCACGCATCAAAGTCGGCGCTCTACCACACTTCCAGATGAACGGGTCTTTTAATGCTGAGACTGGCGAAGTTCCAACCGTATCGGTTAGCTGGTATGGCTCTGGTGGTTTCTTTGATCGTGCGAGTTTGATTGGCGTTGGTGAAGCAGGGCCAGAAGTTAACATCCCACTGGCAGGCCGTAAGATGCGCCCATTCGCCAAGGCCGTAGCCAACAATCTAGACGGCGAGACGGCTAATAACGTTGATCAGGCAGCAGTAGTTATTGCGTGGCTTGCTGACAACTTACCCGGCATTATCCGCAAAAATACTCCGTCTGATTTGTCGATCGATAAACGTACTTTTGCCAGCCTGAAAAGGAGATACTAATCATGGCCTTGCCTAGTCTTAGATACGTGAACAACCAAGGCCAGACCTACGATTTTGATAAGCAAAAGGTATGGCCGATAGCTGAGGAACTATTCGATTTCGAGATTGATTACGAAGTCACGAACGGCTCTGTAATATCGCATAGCTTTCCAGATGTTGAGATACCACTTAACGTATCCATGCGCCCGGAAGATGCCGCACGCGAGATGAATATGCTCTACCGCGTAATGATGCCTGACGTACTCGCTGGTAAGCCTGGGCGCATTTATGACGGCGCATGGTATACGCAGTGCTTTATCAAAAAGTCCGAAAAACGACTCTGGTACCGAAAAGGCGAACTGAGAACATACGAGATGAGTCTGTTTGTGCCAGAGCCGATTTGGACACGTGATATTAAATACTCATTTGCTGCCGAAACTACTGAGGGCGATTTATCGCTCGGCTTTCCATTTGAGTATCCGCATGGATACAGCGGCGAAACTCCGATCAAATCTATTTTAATCGATGGTGCGCAGGATTGTGACTGCCGTATCGATATTTACGGCCATGTCGAAAACCCGGTTATTACGATCGGTAACAACACCTATCGAGTAGATGCTGGTGTACCAGAGGGCGCAGTGCTCTCAATCGATACGCGCGATGCCATGGCTACCATTACAACTAATGATGGAACGGTTATCGATGTGTTTAGCTCCACGCCAGATGCTACGTCAGGGTCAGGCGAATACATCTTCGAGAAGCTGCACCCCGGTTATTTACCCGTGTCATGGGATGGCTCATTTCGTGTAGGAATTACGGTATATCTGCAGATGGTAGGTGAACGCCAATGGTAGTTGATCTGACTTACACCGACGCGGGCCATAAGCGCGTAGGTATCCTGCGTAAATTCGAAGCAGATATAGAGTTCGGCAGCAAGGACGCAAGTAACGACTATGTGCTCACGGTTCCGATGGATTTTAGCTTGGAGCTAAAGGCGCTTATTTATATCGATGGTACCGAGTATGGCGGCGTTGTTGACGGAACAGGTATCGATTATTCCGATGAGATACCTAAAAAGACGTACACCGGGCGCACATGGCACGGAATACTAGCGCGCAAGATCATCCTTCCAGAAGGTGAAAACTATACCGTCTCAGGAGATGCAAATGCGTGCATCCAGGCTGTAATCAACCGTGTTGGCGATAGTGACAGCTTGTTTAAAGTAGCCAGCGAAGCATCCGGGATCAAAGTAACTAACTATAAATTCGAGCGATTCTGCGATGCGTATACAGGCTTAGTAAACATGCTAAAGAGCGTAGGTGCCCGGTTGTCTATCGTCCGCAAAAATGGCTATACGTGGTTAAGCGCAGTCCAGGCTGAGCCTACTACGGTAGTCGCTGCGTCTACGCCCGAATTTAAAGGCAGTTATAACTCTCGTCCAGTGAATCACCTAGTATGCGCAGGTGAAGGCGAAAATAACGAGCGCGTACTGGTACATCTTTATGCAGATAAAGACGGTAACGTATCGAGTAAACAATCACTTTTCGGCCTAGATGAAGTAGCTGAGTTATATAGCTTTACGAGTGCCGATGCTGATCAAATCACCGAAGACGGCACGGACAAACTAAAGGACTACCAGGACGCTACCGAAGCATCTATGGACGTGCCAGAAGGCGAAGCTAAGACCATCGGTGATCAGGTTGTGTGCTACGACGCTAACACCGGGTTTCGGGCAAGCGCAGAGGTGGAAATCGTAAACGTAACCATTGACAAAGATGGCATAACAATTAAGCCATCACTCGGCGAAGCTCAGGCGGCTGCTACATCGTCCTACAGTGGGAAAGGCATAAATTATGACAATTAGAAATGAATCCGTTGCCTTAGATATTAGACGCACTGGTATACCAGCATCTAACCGCATTGTTGTAACCGAACATGACCGTGGTGCAACTATCAGCATCACAATCACCGAGGGCGGCGTACCAGTTGAATTATCTGATGTAACGGCGGTATTGCGGGCAAGCGCGCCGGGTGGATACGTGGAAGACCCCGTGGCATTATCCGGCGCTATTGGAACGTATACGTTATCGGCTGAACTTACTTCAAAACCTGGCACATGTTATCCATATATTGCGTTGTTGCGTGACGATACGGTAGTTTGCTCGACTGAATCCTTTGAGCTAAAGATCGGAAAAGCGGCGGATTTGTCTCTAGGTGAAGCGCAAGCCTTACAGCGTGAATTCGATCGCCTTAAAGGTGAGTGGGAAACTCAAATGGGCGCGCAGGAGGATGAATTCAACGCCAAGGAAGAAATCCGCGACGAACAAGAAGAATCACGAGTAACTGCAGAACAGGGACGTGTGTCTGCAGAATCGAAACGTGTTACGGCTGAGAACGGGCGCGTATCGGCTGAATCTAAGCGAGCAACCGCTGAAAACGGTCGCGTATCTGCTGAGAATACACGCGTCTCGCAGGAGAACACGCGCAAGTCACAGGAGGACGCACGCAAATCAGCAGAGGATACGCGTAAATCTCAAGAAACCTCACGTCAGAATGCAGAGAGCGCACGCGCTACCGCGGAATCCAATCGAGCAAAAGCAGAGACGGCGCGAGCCAGCGCAGAGGACAGTCGAGCAGATGCAGAGAGTAAGCGAGTAACTGCAGAACAGGGACGTGTGTCTGCAGAATCGAAACGTGTTACGGCGGAAAGCTCTAGAGCAACCGAAGAGGGCAAACGCGCCACGGCAGAATCAGGACGTGCAAGTGCAGAGAGCACGCGCGTGTCTAACGAAGATTCTCGTAAGTCTGCTGAAAGTTCTCGCGTGACTGCTGAAAACGGGCGTGTGAGTGCAGAAAAGACCAGAGTATCGCAGGAGGATACCCGTAAATCACAAGAGACTGCTCGCGTAAATGCTGAGTCAGCGCGTGTGACGGCTGAAACCAAACGCGCGCAAGATCAGGAAAAGAACAACGCTGATCAGGCACTAAATAATGAAGCTGCTCGCAATAATCAACCAGTCGTGCTTGCTAGTGGTCAGTATGACGCTGATACGCTGGCACCTACTATCAGCGACCCAATACCAGGGCGCTTGTATTTGGTACCTCTCATGCAAACTAAAGCAGCGGAATTAGCTAATACAATCCAGGGCGCTGTTGATACCGCCCATAACGACGCATTGGCGATTATCGCGGCTGCTGCTACGGGTGCTGATAATGCATATGTTGAATGGTTATACATCAACAACAAGTGGGAACAGTTAGGCGTAAGCCAAAAGCAAGTAACACCAATCTCAACAAATGAGATTGATAGCGTTGCTGCTGGTAGCGCCCCATCAGGCGAAAACGTACTCAATCTAACTGGCCTTAGCTATTTATGGTCAAAGATCAAAGCGGCTTTCGCGGCGGTTGGTCATAAGCATAGCGCGGCTGATATTACGAGTGGCACGTTGCCAATATCCAGGGGCGGTACAGGTGCTACGAGCGCGGCGGCGGTACTTACTGGATTAGGTGTTACAGCTACGGCGGCTGAGCTTAATAAGTTAGATGGTGTTACGGCTACTACAGCAGAGCTTAATTACACCGATGGCGTAACTAGCAATATCCAGACACAACTTAATGGCAAAGCGGCTAGCTCGCACACACACGCTGCTAGTCAGGTGACGGGTTTAACGGCTAGTCGTGCGTTAGTATCAGATGCTAACGGGCATCCGGCGGTATCTGCTGTTACGAGCACAGAGCTTGGTTACTTAGGCGGTGTAACGTCTGCAATCCAAACCCAGATCAACGGCAAAGCTGCCAGTTCGCATAATCATGCTGCCACCAATATCACGTCAGGTACATTGCCTGTTGCCCGAGGTGGTACGGGTTTAACTGCTAGCCCATCCATGTTGGTAAATCTCGCATCAACTAGTGCAGCGGGTGTATTTGCCGCATCTCCACGTCCTGGCATTACTGGTACTTTGGCGGTTGCTAATGGTGGCACTGGAGCCACTAGTGCATCAGCGGCACGCACAGCATTAGGCGTGAGTGTGTATAGCACCAATACAGCATTTTTGGCGGCTCACCCAGTTGGTAGCTTTTACGAGGAAAACACGGGTAAGAATCCAGGTACCACATACGGCGGTACGTGGAAAAACGTACCCACTATCGGCGCTTTCACGTGGCAACGCACGGCATAACGAAAGGAAATTACCATGGCAGATGAATTGTTAATTACTGGTCAGACTGGCTTAAAGAACGTTTCAGCAGAAGCAATCCGCGAATTATTAAGCGGTTTGGCGGGAACTGGTCAGTACGTACTCAAAGGCTTTACATGCACGCTTAATGGCACAACCGCTGTCAATGTAGCAGGCGGCGTAGCTTTGTTTAATGGTGCAGAGGTGTACCTCAAAAAAACTGGTCAGAGCGTCGCAATTAGCGCGGGTGCATCGGGCACTAATCGACGTGACTTAATCGTATTGCGCTTTACTCGCACGAGCCAGCAGGACACGCAAAAAGAATCCTGCAGCATTGTATATCTGAAAGGTACGGCGGCTTCATCTCCGAAAGACCCAACGTATAACACGGGTTCTATTTTGGACGGTACGGCTACTGTGGACATGCCCATTGCACGAATCACGTGGACTGGTGTTACACCTACTATTGCCAATATTGCTAATAAATTGCAGTCTGCTGATGATTTCCAGGATTCCATATCCCACTATGTCGGTATGGTCACGAAAACGATGAACAATAGCTATAGCGTTATGGTGCTGAGCGCCAGCGAGGTGAAGAATATTATCGGTCACACGTTCGACCCTCAAAAAGACTTCATCTCGCTATATAACGCAAATTCAACCGCTGTTAGCACCGCATTGCACACTGCCATGAAAAATAGCGATGGCAATTTTTACGCCAATTTCCAAAACGCTGTCAATAGCAATAACGTGCAAATTGGATACATGATAACGTGCACAAAATAGACGATAGTTTTCCATATCCCAACAAAAAATTGGCGTATGGCATGTAATTAAATACCCTGATGGTTATGCAGAAGCCTATACAGGTATAGACACTACAGGCACGTTCAATAGCTGGAAATTCACCGCAAAATGGGGTGACACCTACATGGGCGGTAAATCGAACGAATCAGGCTATAGAACCGCCCCAGTAATTGATCTACCGTTTACGTTTACAGAGGTCTATGACTGGGGTGCGACTATTACACTAGGTAGCTCTTCGACGGCTGCAACTGCACTATTTACGGGTAACTATTCATCCCCACTGGAGAACATTACTAAGTTCCCTGAGTTTTACATTATTCGTCCTAATAGCGAAAGTAATGCAACCAATTTACGTGTACGCCGTTATATAAAGGGTCGATGGAAGTAGGTGTGTACAGTTCAGTCCTATGCCGCAATCCATATCAGCTCAAATACTATGCCAATATTCCCTTCGATTGGATTTTTGAGCGACATGGCAGTAAGTTCTCCCTCAACGGTAGCATTTACGCGAGCATTCAAGTAATCGCGGGCAACAGCAGGTGCGAATGCTTCAGCAATAGGCTTATATCCGTTCGGTATGTCGCAAAGCTCGACCGTATTCCAGGCAGCAATAGTTACGTCGACTTGTCCGCAGCAGATGACTCGATAGTAAGCTCACTGAATTCCGGCAGTACGTACAAACGAATTGACGATTTATACCCACTTACGGTTGATACACGTCGACGTAATTCCTTTTCGTTGATGTAGGCAGTTGATAATTCACTGATATTCATTTTGATTTTCCTTTCCATAAATCCCAAGTCATTAATCCCTTGAATTCGAGGTAATTAGCTTGGGATTTTTAAGTGACACGCATCCGATTATGTCCTGGACGAAAGGACAACAATGTCGGATTTCTGCCAAGATCACAGCGAGCACACTCGCGCAATCAGCCACCACGACACACGGTTAGACAAGCACAGCGAGACGTTAGACGAGCTCAAAGAGAGCCAGTTTGACTTACGTCTTAATGTGCAAAAGCTAACCGACATCGAAAGACAAAATAGCGAGATTTTTGCTCGGCACGATCACATGCTTGCCGAGCATGATCAACGTATCAGTGCGATCGAAGATCAACCAGCTAATGATGTTAAACGCATCAAAGATTACGTACTGAGCGCGTTCGGTGGTGCTCTTGGCACTGGACTCATAGCCTTAGTTGTCCTTGCGTTAGTTCGATCGATCGGAATGTAAGGAGGTAAGGATGAGCGACGACAAAAATAGCGTACCGGATTGGCTACTGCCCAATAAGGCTTATGACGTCCTAAAGTGGATCGGCCTGATCGTATGTCCAGCCTTAGCCGCTTTATGCGTAGGCATTGGTCAAATCATTGGCATTGCTGAAATGTCTAACATTAGTGGCATCATTGCGCTAATCGGCACCTTTATCGGCGCTATTATCGGCGTTTCTACCGCTGGCGCTAAGGGTGGTGATACCAATGGCAAACAAGCTGGTGACTAAGGCCAAAACTTACGCAGTGTTCTTTATCGCCACGGCAACGTGTGTGCTGGTATTGTCAACGCCATGTAGCGCCTATGCGTACACCCAGTACGAAAACATCGTGACCAACGGTCATGGACCGCTTAACGCGTCCTATCTGGTTATCCATGAGACTGCAAACCCCGGCGCAAGTGCGGCTAACCACGTTAACTACTGGTCTAATAGTCCGGCCTATGCTGTGCATTATGTTATGGATGTCGACGGTGATCCCGTGTACCACACCGTACCGGATAACCGTAAGTGCTGGCATGTTGGTAACGGCAATGCCTATACGGTTGGTATTGAACTTTGCCATGCCACCAATCAGGATGACTTTAACGCACAGTGGGACGAGGCAGTAAAGTGGGCTGGAGATTATCTTAATTCCCGTGGTTGGGGCGTTGATCGTATGATCAGTCACAATGACGCAACCCATCGCTGGGGCGGCTCTGATCACACCGACCCGCTGAGCTACTTTAATTCCTATGGGCACAGTTGGAACCAGTTTAAGGGCGATGTTGCCGCTTACATGCAAACAGGCGAAGTAGGTAACGGTGGTACGGTTGTTGATAGTGATAGCGACTATGTAGCACCATCTACTAGCGGCCATAGTGGTACTGGCTTTGGTGGCACTTATACTTGCATGGCCTCCACGCTTAATATTCGTACCGCACCTAGCACTAGCGCGGGCGTGGTTGGTTCGTACCATCGCGGAGGTAAGGTTACGCTCGATGACTGGTACATCATCCAGGACGGCTATGTATGGGGTCGCTATACTGCCTATAGCGGTAATGTTCGTTACGTCGCAGTTGGTAAACCAACAGGCGGTGTGAGTGCAAATGACTACCTTACTCGCGGCGGTAGTGTTAGCGGCTCGTCCGTGTCTAGCTCTAGTGGTGCTGGTGATTATCGCGTAACCGTCAACACGCGCCTTAATGTACGCACTGGCCCAGGTACTAACTATCGCATTACTGGCACGCTTAGCGACGGTTATACACTGTACAACGTCACTATCTCTAACGGATGGGGTAAGTATCAGGCATACACTGGCACGCGTTATGTAAGCGCACAGTACTTGGATGCGGCATAAAAATTAGGGAGCCTTGATTGGCTCCCTTTTGCAATAGTAATTCCGAAATTCATTCCGAAATAATCCTGAGAAAATCCGATCTTAATGATCGCCATGATCGCTATGATCGTTTGACCTGCACTTTTTGAACGTTATGAACGTATTGATACATATATAGAGCACTTTCACACGGTAGGGGTCGCTGGTTCGAACCCAGTAGCGCCCACCATTTAAAACAC